>DYDE01000153.1 GCA_020718065.1 Marinifilum sp.
ATAATTATAAATAGATAACCAAAAGTTTAGGTTCCAACACTGTTTTAGGCTGAAAAATAAAAAACCATTGATTTTATTCAATGGTTTTTTATTTTATATTTTTAATTTACTTTATTTCTTTATAATATCAGAAGCTCCTGAAGTATTGATTTTAATTATTTTAGGTTCACCTGTATAATGAATATCGCTTCCACCTGATGCAACTGCTGATAATTCGTCTTTTACATTTATATCTGCATCCGATCCACCAGATGTTTTAATTATGCACTTAGAAATCATAAGATCTTCAGCTTTCAAATCGCTTCCACCACTATTTATAAAATCGCAATTTGTAGCATTTCCTTTCAAAGTTGCATCGCAACCACCGCTTAAAGAACAAGTAAGATTTGTGATCTGACAATCCATTTTCAAATCGCATCCACCACTAAAATCCAGATTAAGATCTTGTAATTGAATAAGTCCATCGCTTGACACATCGGAACCACCCGATGCTTTAAGCTTTTTTAATTCTTTAAATGAAACATTTACTTTTAATGATTTTGATTTTTTTACTGATTCTTTTAAATAAATGTTTAAAACTCCATTTTTAACCTCAGTAATTATAATGTCTTGAAGATTTTCATCGGCAACTACTTCCACTTTTTCGGCAGCATCCTTTTTAATACATAAATCAATACCCGAACATACGCTTATTTCATTAAAATTTTCAATGGTTCTTGCTTTGGTAACAACAATACCATTGCCTGAAATATTACCAGTAACATAACTTATATCTGGCAAACGAATGTCTATTGCATTAACTACTTTGATAGCACATACAATTGCAAATATGGTTGCACCAATTACAACAAAAATTTTTAATACTGTTTTCATTTTTTTTAAGATTTAGTGTTTACTTTAATTAATATCAGCTATGACGTTCAAGTATATTAAAAAGTTACAGCTTTATAAAAATAAAATCTTGTTATTGGAAAAGAATATTAAAACAATAAAAATCATTTATGATATTTAAAGTAAATTTGCTGATAAACATCATATTAGAGAATTTTCACTTTTCCAAAACTCTTCAATCGAAATACGGGTAATCTTTATCAAAGAAATTGATTATAACCACAAAAGAATATTCTCCTTTGCCACCCATAAAATCAAATTCCACTTTGATTTTTTGACCATTAACATTATTCCATCGGGCTTCCAAAACATTATATCCCCAATGGTGCTTCACTAATGGGTCAACAAATATTTTATTTCCTACAATTGTTGTATCGGGTTTGCCATAATACTTGGTATAATCTTTTATCAATTGCTCGGTTGCAGATAAGCATTTATTAAAATTACTTTCGTTGATTTCATTTTTATATTTTTGATAGTGCATCCAATTAAGTTTTCCATTTTTAAATGAATAAGACCAACTGCCATCAAGACCATAAAGTTCGAATTGTCTTCCCCATTGACCAGTCATACCAATACCATTTGGAAATAAAGATGGAAAAACTTTTGCAAAATCATTTACATTCATAGTCAGATAAAACTTTCCAGGTTCTTTATTATTATCATTTCTGAGTACTGGAAGAGTAGAAAAATTAATCTGAAAATAATAATTAAACCATTCATTGGGTCCGTTAATTACGTTTTCCTTAAATTCTTCATAGTAGTTACTGCGGTAATCGCAACTTATTATTATCTGCATTGTTTTGGTTTCCCAAATTGTTTCATAGAAAACTTCTCTTTTCCCAATACTGTTATTATATTCATTGGTATTGCGATCAATGTATTTATTGGTTCCTTTTTCATTTTTAATAGGTTTTCCATATATTTTGGTATAATCTTCAATGATCAATGCTGCACTTTTGATCCAAGTGTTAAATTTTGCTTCATTTAGCAGCACGTTTTCTCCCCAATAGTTGGCAGAAGTAAGAATATTCTCAGAAAAATTAAAAGACCACTTGCCATCAATATCATACAACTTCTCCTTTAAATATAAATTCTCATTAAATTTAAATTCATTGGGCAAAATGCCTGGTAGTTTAGAATTAAATTCTTCTGTTGACATACCAATATAAAGAGGTTCCTGTGCATATATACTGAAAGTCGATAAAATCATTACTACTAAAATAAAAGATCTTAAATTTCTCATGATTAATTAAAGTTTAATTAATGATACTATTTTATTTTTAATTACTTTGTACCCACAATTTGAGTGTAATATACAACGATTATCTGAAATAATTACAAAGATTTTTAAAACATATTAGTAGTTGCTGCCAATATCTAAAAAGGTTCTGATATAGAATATTGTAGAAAAGAAAAACAATAATGCCACCAAGGCTCAAAAACACATCCCGATATATCGGGACACAAAGAAAAAAAAATCAAACAAACACATATTCTTATTGAATTGTGGTCTAAATTTCTTCTACAATATTTTTAAACAGAACTAAAAAAAAAATGAGGATGTCTCAAAAGTAAAAAATATCCTCTTAAGAATCGTTTAAATGAAAATTTTCAAGATAGGTATTCAAATAAAAAGAGGCTGATTTCGATATTTGAGACAGCCTCTATTACCTGAAAATGTTTTTATTTATATCTAAATTTTTTATTTATTCATTTTAAACTTAACAAGTCTTAGGCATATATCAGTACAATTGTTTTTTGTTGCCAGTGCATATACATAACCATTATTGATTGCAAAAGAATATGGTTCGAAATTCAATTCAAAGTTCTTGGTATAAAAACTTGAAGTACATACATATTTTCCACTATTATCAAAAGTGTAGGCCTTGAAACTATTAGAAATCTCTTCTTTTGTATATTCAAAAACGATTATATTGCCTTCCGAATCTATTACCATTGATGAAAAATAAGGCATATGCTCAGGATATAACTCTTTATCTTTGAACTTATTTATTTGATTGTTGTATTGGGTCATCACATTTTGAATATCCGCTTCTGTATAATTTTTATTTTTCTTTAATTGTTCTTCAAATTTCGTTTTGTTTTTCAATGCATTTTCATAATAATTATTAATATCTGTTTCTGTTATTAATAATGGTTTAATATTTAAATTAAATTCGCCAAGCTTAATTCCTTCAGTTGAATATTCAGCAACCATACCAGTTTCGGGAGAAGCTACAATCAGATTTCCATTTTTATTTGCTGCAATTCTGTAGCTTGAACTGCTGGAATGTAAAAATGGAAGAGTAAACGACAAAATACCACCTTTAGGCAAATTGATTACAATTTTGCCTTCATCCTGAGGATATTTCTCACTTAATATAAATTTATCTTTTCCTGTATTGAAGTCTTTTATTGCAACTATGGTTTTACCGTTGGTATATGCAACAACAGCAACCTTCAAATTCTTTAAAGGAACTATTTGTAGAGGCATATAAGCCAGTTGCAACTTTTTAACAAAATTCCCTTCCAGATCAAAAAACATAAGCCTACCTTGGTTATCAGAGGTGAACACATATTTATTTTCTAAGATGCCATAAACTTCAGGTTTGATTGGAAATTGGCCTGCACCACTGCCTTTTGACCCAAACTTTTTAAGGAAATTGCCATTCTTATCAAATTTCCATATTTCATACTTCGATCTATGACTCATAAAAACAGAACCATCTGCTGCTGCTACAATTCTTTTTTGTTTTCCAGTTAAAGAACCATTTTCTACAAGATTGTAATCATTGAAAAGTGTTTCCCAATTATTCTTATTGCCATAATCAGCAACTTCTTCCAGATTTACTTTTCCTTTTTTGTAAATTTCAATAAGTTCCTGACTTTTTAAATGTATTTCATTCATTAGAAATACCAATGCTAAGATTAGTAATTTTTTCATAAGTGTATTTTTTTAATTATTTTTGGATATAAAAGATTCTACAATATTTCCATTCTCATCGGTAATAACAATTTCCATTTGATTGTTGTGCCATTTCTTATTTGGGTCTGAATTATCAATTGATTCAATAACAGAAATCGGAATATTATCGGTATTAATATTGGGTTGTTCTTTTTTTTGAAACACAAAATATAAGCTAACTATTAAAGCAACACTTGCTGCAATTTTTAAAACCCTTAGTGTATAAATCTTATTTTTTCTTTTTGGAACAATAAAATGAGGGATATTGGTTTCAGTTTTTGCATCATCACAACAGGACAAAATATTAAAAAGGGTTTGTTTTTCTTTATTTGCCTCATTAAATAAATCAAGACATATTTTGCAATTCTGAATATGATAATTTATTTCGTTTTTCTTTTCTAACGAAAGTTCATTATCAATATAAAGCTGCATTTCATATCTATTCAAACATTTCATGATATTGGGTTTTTAAAACGTTTTTAAATTTTTGAATGGCTCTTACTATAGTTTTCCCTACCGAATTTGAGTTTATTTCTGCAATTTCAGCTATTTCTGAATAAGAAAAACCATCATAATACAGCAACAATATTTCTTTGTCTTTTTCTGGCATTTGGTTTAAAGTATCAAGAACTATCTTTTTCCTTTCTTTTTCATCAAACTCTTTATCGGAATCTGTATAATTATTTTTCGATAAAAAAATTTCTTTATCTATCTCTGTATGTAGTTTAATAGTTTTATGAATGGTTCTTGCTTTATTTAACATGGATTTATAAAGCCATGCACGATAATTATCAATTTTATTTTTTTTCTGGAATTCGTTATAAAGTTTCACAAAAACATCCTGAATCAGATCATCCTTTTCATTTTCATTAACATTAAGCTGAAATGTAAAGCGTTTCATTTCATTGTAGTATAACTTATATATTTCTTCAAATCCCATTATAAAAAATTATATTTTTTTATTTTTATCGCTTGTTGTATGTATGACTATTTAAAAATGATTTTGTGACATTTTTACGAAATTATTTAAATTAATCACATAAAACTCCTTTCTATATCAATAAAACAAAAATTATAATTGGATATGGTTCTATTTTTAGAATGCTGTGGATAACAACAATAATAGTAATAATAATAATGCCACCAAGGCTCAAAGGCTCAAAGATTTCACAAAGAAAAAAAATCAAACAAACACATATTCTTATTGAATTGTAGTCGAAATTTCTTCTGCAATATCTTAAAACATAACTTTGAATATTAATATAATTTGTACCTGAATCTTTCTTTTTTCTTAATATTGTATTATTAAAAAACATTCGTGTCTGATTAAATTCTAAAATGATACTTTGATTCTTCGCTCCGTTACACTTCGCTCTGAATGACAAGCTCTTTGCTTTAATGAGGAGGGGTTAATGGCGGCGAAGCCGCCATTAACCCCTCCTCATTAAAAACCTCAGAAACAAACTGTCATTCTGAGCATAGCGAAGAATCTCAGTAGTTTTACTCGGATACTAATTATTAAAAAAGATTAAATAAAACATAAATGACCACTCAAGCCAACAATCCACTCCATGGAAAGACCTTGCAAAAGATTCTGGAAGAATTATCTGCTCATTATACCTGGGAAGAGCTCGGAGAATTAATAAATATTAATTGTTTTAAAATAAACCCCAGTATTAAATCGAGTTTAAGTTTTTTAAGAAAAACAGAATGGGCTAGAAAAAAGGTAGAGCAGTTGTATTTAAATTTTCTAAAAAACAAAACCTAATAAGGATTTTGAGCTTAGTCCTGTTATTTACAACTATTTTTTATTTGCTTATAACCATATCCTTATAGTTCATTTTTTTTACCACATACATAGGATTTCTTAATAAAGAATAATCCCAAGGCAGAGCCTCAAGGTATCTAGGTAATATTAGCCACAGATTGCACAGATTCACGCAGAGAGTTTTGTGATAATTTGTGAAATCTGTGGCAACGAAATAACAACAACAAATTGCTTATGCATACCCCGAGGCAGAGCCTCGAGGCATTCATTGATTAAATTTTTTCAGCCCATTTGAGTCTTTCGTCTCTTTGTCTTTCGTAAAATTCTGCTTTTTCAGGAATGTTATCAATCAAAAACTGATAATAGCTTTTATAAGTTGCTTTTCTTGCTTCTATCAATTCCTGTACCTGTTGATCCGTAACTTTTTTTGAATCTGTACTATTGAGTTTTTCTTGCAGAAAATATTCTTTTTCTTTGTTAATTAAAGCACATTCGTCAGCAAGTGGCACTAACACCCATGTTTCAAGAGCTACTACCCTGTCGTCTGGTTTAAAAGTATTAACAGAACCACAGGATCCACACTTAACATTCTTTGCACGAAATGAATAAATAGGGATGTCTAATGGAAAACCGCATTGTGTGCAATTATGGAGCTTGTTTTCATTGACATGTTTTTTTACATTTGAAAGAATTTGTCTGGCTGCTTTAGCAATTGCTATAATTCTATTCTTTTCATATTCCCATTGAATGTATGCAGACATTTTTTCTTTTTTCTCACGCTGAAGTTCTGTTTCAGCACGAGAGCTTCCGGCATCATCGAACAAACGATCCATTTTAAGCCAGGCTTCGGATATTTTTTCTGTCAATTCGTAAATCTGATTTCTAATTCCTGTCCATGCATTACCTATAGCATTGTTATCAAATAGCAATTGAGGCACAAACATATCAGTTCCCTGATTTGCCTGGGTTATCATTTCATCACATCTTGCTTTTATTTTTGATAAAAAGGTATCCCATCTTTCAATTAATTGTTGTTTAGTATCTTCCATAATTTATATAATCTTTTATTAATATATCAGTTTCCACAAAATTGGCAAGGTTTGTCCTGATCTTCAAGAAATTTGACTCCACCACATATCTTGCATTTGGCTATTACTTTTTGGGTTTCAAATAGCGGTGTTCCACAAAAATAACATTCGCCGTATTGGTTTTCATCGCTTCTGGGCGATCCACAACTATTGCATCTTTTAGTGTTAAGATCAGATCCTTTTAGTCCCTGCGAAAATTGATTCATACCCGAAAAGGCATTTGCAAAAATATTTGAAACACCTACAGGCTGTTTTATTTTACCTACATAAGTATTTAATTCTTCCTCAATAAAGTTTTGCAATCTGGTGGTAAAATCGTCCCAATACATCTCAGCATCAAATGACAGTTTTATGTTTTGGAAAATATCCCTGTAATTTTTAATGGTAATTTGTCGTAAACTCAAATATACTTTTCTTAATTCCACCGGTAAAGCTCCTTTGATAACAGGTACGCCATTTGAATAGAAGGTTTCTTTTTGAGAAGGAGTAGCTGGCTCAACCTGGTATTTTTGGAGTACCTGGTTCCATTTTTCATCGCCACCTTTAGGGCTATCCAATGCAACCAGAGTTACTTGTTTTAATGTTTCTTCGAAATTTCCGGCAATTTTTTTCAATTGCACCAATTGTTCATTTTCATTCATCATACATTGATTTTATTACAATTCAATTCTAGAACAAAATTTAAAATTATTTAGGTTCTATTTTACACTATTGTAGAAATCCTAATTATTAATGCCACCAGGGATCAAAGGCACATCCCGATATATCGGGACACAAAGAAAAAAAATCAAAGAAAAACATATTCTTATTGAATTGTGGTCAAAATTCTTCTACAATATCTTAAAACAGAACTATTATTTATAAAGCCCCATACCAAAATGATATATGATGATATGGGGGCTTAATTACATATAAAGAATTATTAGAATTAAACTGACTTCTAAAGTTTAAAACTCAATATCGCCGTGCATACTCCCTGCTTTATACTTTTCTTCGTATATTTTTCTCAGGCGTTGCTCTTCGTGGTAATACTTTTCTGTGTTTTCATGAAATTTCTGGAACCAAAATGCACTTGCATTTGACCAATCAACTACAGTCAGACCAAATGATGCCAATATTTGCTGGGCATCTTTACCCTGAGCGTTTAATTTTTCCTGTGCAACAAAAATTTCAACATATTTCTCATAAGGGAAATTCTGTTCATTTATGGCAGCAGTACCTCCCAGGTTTCCGGAAGAAGAAGTAGTAAATGCTTTTGCATAAACGCTTGAAATTGTAAAAGTAGTATCGTTCGACATACGGGTTAACCATTCGTTGTTTACCCTATCCCATTTGGCAAGGTCGATGCCAATAAGTTTTATACTATCTTCAACTTTGCCACCCGAAGCTACTTTAGCATTAACCATAGCCCAATCTTCGCAAGTAATTCCTTCAACGGGTTCCATAACACCACCTGCACCAGTTTTTGTCTGAGCTTGTTTTAGCATATAATTTTGCTGGGCAATAGCAACTTGTCCGGCTAAATCCATCAAACTAATTCCCCTTTTCTGGGCAACCATAATTTCGAAATGTTCTTTAAATTTATGAAAATGTCTTTCATTTTCAAAACCTTCTTCTTTCAAATAATTAATATCATTATTTCTGTTGTAATTCTCAAGGGCTACAACTCCGATTTTGCCCAGGACATCATCATCGGAAAGGTTTTCCCAACCTCTTGGTCTTTGAGTTACATCAAAATTATCAATTTCTTCCTCTTCGGTTTCATCATCTTCTTCATCCATCTCTGAATTTTCATCTAATATTTCTTCATCCTGATTTTTATATTCAGGTTGTTCTTTACCAAAAGCATTTTCTGCTTTGTTTTTAAATTTATCAAAAAGTCCCATTTTGTTTTTTTTAAGTTAATACTACTTTTAATATTTAGTGTAATGTTTTTCAAAAATACAACACAATATTACAATTTTATTTTAATTTGTATAAAAAAAATATTCTTTCATACTTTGCATCATAATAGCAAGTCATACTTATATTATATAGTGTATTTGTAATATATTTAAGTAAATAATACAGGAAAGATCTTTTATAAAACTGATTGTATCGGTTGAATATCTCGAATGGATGTTCAGATTCAAAGTAAATATTTTGTTGTGGTTATGATTTGTGCTGATGATTAAGTGTTGTAAACAAGTTGACAAGTTAACAAGTTGACAAGTTAACAAGTTGACAAGTAAACGAGTGGACGTGTAAACGAGTGGACAAAAAAAATCTCATTTTTGGTCGGGAAGCTATCTTATTCACTTAAAATGTTTTGTATTTGGGTAGGAAAGTATCTTGCTTGAGCCAAAATGTGTCTCGCATAAAAATAAAAGTCTCTCGCACTGGAAAAAATGTGTCTCGCACTGGAAAAAATGTGTCTCGCTCAGGTAAAAATGTCTCTCGCTCAGGTGAAAAAGTGTCTCGCTTGGTCGGGAGGACACATACATGAGCAGGAAAGTGTCTCGCTCGGTCAGGAGAATGTCTCGCTTGAGAAAAAAAGTGTCTCGCTTGGTCGGGAGAACGTTTCGCTTGGTCGGGAGGACTCATACATGAACAGGAAAGTGTCTCGCTCGGTCGGGAGAATGTCTCGCTTGAGAAAAAAAATGTTTCGATTGAGGAGGAAAGTGTATTTCTTGATCGGGAGATTCATTCGCTTGA
>DYDE01000154.1 GCA_020718065.1 Marinifilum sp.
GCATTGTTTTTATAGTTTTGGGGTTTTGGGCAAAGTGGGGTTTTGTGCTATTTAATATAGACAAACCGAAAAAAAACTTTCTTAAGAATTTCTTGCACATGTATTAAAAAAAATGTTACATTTGAGTAAAATTAAAGAACCAGTTTTGTTGTACTGATTACGATACAATTAAGAGATTCATTTACATATAAATTTTTAATATACACAAAAAAACCAAATTAAATAGTCCTGACCCTATAAAAAACATTTCGGCAAAGGTAGCTAAACATAAGCCCAATGAATATTTGAAATTTTGATTGTCTGTGAAACTTTTTAATGATAATAATCACTTTTATTTAAACTTAATAATTAGGAGGATAATGTATGGCTAAAATTGAAATTTTCAAGAATGAGCAAATATCTGTTTATTATTTGCTGGAAGAAAAAATTATTTACCATGTTATGCATGGTCAGGTTGAGGGGCAGCCCTTCCGTGATGCTTTATTAGCAGCTACAGATGTGCTAATGAAAAATAAGGCAAGTAAATGGTTATCTGATGACAGGTTAAACCCAGCCTTAAAACAAGCAGATCAGAAATGGATACTTGAGGTTTGGCAACCAAAAGTGTTAAAAGCAGGCTGGAAATATTGGGCAATAATATTGCCGGAAGATGCTGTTGGAAAATTGAGGATGTCAGTTATGGCAACCCAATATGCGAAACTGGGCGTTAAAGTAAACGCTTTCTCAAGTCCCGAAGAAGGTCTAACATGGTTAAAAAGCTTCAAAATATAAAAGAGAAAGTTTTTTAATTAACGGTACAAAATAATTACTGGCTGTAATAGATAAGGCTTCGTGTGGTCGAGAGACGAGATTCAACATGAGGCCTTGTTGTTGCTTGGAAGCCCATTTAGCAGCGAGTATGCGATAACAAAAAGATTATGGTGTTTTAATAATTTTGAAATCAGTTTCAAACTTTAGTAGATTTGTTAATGTTGCTTTGTTTTTATAGTTTTTGGGTTATAGAAAAATAGCTTTAGTGGTCATACCAAAAAACACACTTTATAATAAGGATAAATGTAATATGATTATTGAAAATTGTACAATGAAGGATTTTGATGAAATTATCAGAGATATTTCTGATTTTTGGGGAAATGACAGAACTTTGCACTTACATCAATCTTTTTTGATTTGTGAATTTGGTAATACAGCATTTGTGATCAAAGAAGACGGGAAAGTTATCGCATATTTATTTGGATTTTTTTCACAAATGCAGCGCATAGCATATGTTCATTTGATTGGTGTAAGAGAAAAATATCAAAAACAAGGATTTGGCGAAATGCTTTATAACAATTTTGTAGAGGTTGCAAGATCTCGAGAGATTCATAAAATTAAAGCAATCACTAAACCGATAAATATTAAATCTATAAACTTTCATAAAAACAAGATTGGAATGATGCTACTTGGAGAACCTAATGAATTTGGAATAAATGTTGTAAAAGATTATTCTGGAATAAATGAGGATAGAGTGGTTTTTGAACGACAGATATAATAACCTGAACACAGGTTGTTAATTCTTAAACGGAAATCTTTCCTTGATCTGTTTCAAGTATTTTCGACTAATGGGTATTAGTGTTTCCATATTCTTCATTTTTATTTGATGCGCATAATAAGCACCTCTGGTAATTTTCTCAACAAAATTCAGATTTACTATCGTAGATCGATGAACTTGAATAAAGGAATTCTTTGGGAGACATTCCTCCCACTCGAAAAGATGTTTGCTTGATAATCCAGTTATCCCTTTAGTAGTAATAATTTCGGTGAAATGCTCGCTTGCTGTTATTTTTACAATTGAATCAATGCGTATGAAATAGTATTTATTATTCAATTGGATATAAATAGAATCTTCGTTGCTGAATACATTACTTGGAACTATTATTGGTTCTTGATTTTCGTTTAAACGTTTTATAGTAACTGCAAGCCGAATAGGATTAACAGGCTTAAGCAGATAATCACAGGCATTCACTTCAAATGCCCGAATGGCATACTCATCGTAGGCAGTAACAAAAATAACCTTTGCTTTAATATTTGCTTTTTCGAATAGATCAAATCCTGTTTCTCCTGGAAACTGAATATCCAGGAAAATTAAATCAGGAGCTAAAAGTCTTATTTGCTCAATCGCAGTTTCGATATTCTTGGCTTCACCGATAACGTCAATACAAGCAAAAACAGCGAGTTGCTCCCTTATGTCCCTACGGGCATATTGCTCATCATCTACGATAAGTGTTCTATAATTTTTCTCATTACTCATGTTTATCTGCCATTTTGATTTTAATCTTGACTTGAACAAAATCAGTTTCTTTTATAATCTCGAACGAGTAAGCATCAGGGTATGCATGCTCTAAACGTTTTTTTATATTTTGCAGACCTGTACCTGTCCCTTCTTGTCCATTTTTACTGTCTTTTGTAACCCACCTGCCTGTGTTCTTCACATCAACAAGCAAAACGTGATTCTCAAGCCTAGTATTAATCCAAACATTCAGCGGTAATGAACTTGTTTGCATTCCATGCTTAATGGCATTCTCTACCAAAGGGTGAATTAGAAAAATAGGAATCGTTAATTCTCTTGTTTCAGGAGCAATATCAAATTCCACAATTAGATCTTCGTTAAATCGAATTTTCTCAATACTCAAAAACTGTTCAATAATCTCCATCTCTTTACATAAAGGAACATTATTCTTTTTTCCCTCAAGCAATGAGTACCTCAGAAACTCGGAAATATGCGTGACCATTTCTCTGGCTTTATCTGGTTCTGACCCAATTAACCCGCGTAAAGAACTTAAAGTATTGAACAGAAAATGAGGATTCAACTGGTACTTTAGCATCTCAAGCTGAGCGCTTTTGGCAAGTAATAATGCCTGTTCGGTATGTTGTTTTTGTATTACCAATTCTTTATAAAATTTGTAACCTATATATATCACACTCCATGCTATAAAAGGGTAGGATTGATAGAACAATTGTCGCCTAATATTGGCTTCGAAAAACCCTCCATAAAAAATATACGAAAGCATTTCCTGTTCAAAAACCCAGCATATACCACAAATAACAGAAAGGAGAAGGATAATAAAAGCTATGATAATAAAGGAAAACCGATGAACCTGATACTTTTTATATACAGCCCGAAGACCAAAGGATAATATAATTGGAACCGGATAATGAGCTATTTGATATAAAAAAACCTTTAAGTTAGAGGTTAAGGAGTCTTCTAAAAAATACCATATAAAGCAATGAGCACCCCAAAAAACTATCTGGAGTTGCCAAAACAGATTCATTTTCAACTTTTTTTCTCTGAGCATGGCTATCATTATACTTTAACAGAAGTTATCATGTGCATTAAATTATTTTCTCTTCAGAAATTCAATGCCTATTTTTTTTTTCTTATGGAAAAACTTATGATTTTCTAGACTTTTTCTAATTCAAAACAACTTATACTTTTCAAATGCATTTCAGATGGTAAAGATATAATCTATTTTACCATTTGCGATATAGAAATTGCAACAAAATGATCCATTCACGAATGAATTAAACCACTCAGAATTAAATCAACTCTTTGTTCAAAATATGAAATTATATTTGTTTACATTTTTTAAATAATATTAATAAAAAATTAATCTTAACAAACATGGATGCTTGTATTCCTGTGATTCTGTCCTCATTTTTAAGACAGGAAAATTTTGCCTTTTTTCAAACAAAATCTTCAACTTTATTATTTCATTAAATATCATTGATCATGAAAAACAAACAAACAAAAACATTTATCACCATTGTTTTTATTATTACGATTTTTTTGATAAGCAATAATTATGTTTTGTCTCAAATTTGCGAACCCTATTTGGGTCAAACACCGCCCGAAAATGTAGTAACTTTATTTCCGCCAGAGAATTTACAAGCCAATTCTATCTGGTTTTGGCATGGTGTTCCTACATTTTCGCCTGACGGGATGGAAATGTATTTTGTAAAATATATGACCAATATCAACAAAACTGAAATTTGGTTTACCAAATGTATAGATAATGTATGGACAGAACCTCAAAAAGCACCTTTTTCAAATACTACTTATTCAGATAATAATCCCTTTTTCAAAAGTGCAGATACATTATTTTTCCACTCTGTAAGATATTCTCAAGCTTTTATATTCAGAGTTACACGAAGTTCTGGTGGAGTATGGTCTGCACCAGTACCTGTTATTCTCCAAATCCCAGCAGGATATGGAGTTGGATTGCAATTTTCTATTGCTAAAAATGGAAATATATATTCAGAATTAAGTCAAAATGGAAATGATAATATTTATGTCTGGAAATTTGAAAACAATCATTATTTATTTCCCGAAAAACTAACAGATATATGCACATCTCATTATGAGGGCTTCCCTTATATTGATAAAAATGAGCGTTTTATACTTTTTTGTTCAGATAGAATAGAAAATTCTAATGCTTTAGATATATACATCAGTTTTAAAAATATCAATAATTCCTGGACAGATCCTGTAAATTTATCTTTAGGAAACATTATTACAGATGGTTATGGCTGGTCAAATATTTCAACCGATGGTTCTTATTTGTTTTTTACAAAATCTGATGAATTTGGAGCGAATCCTTATTGGGTAGATGCGCAGTATATCTACGATATGATCCCAAAAACACCCTATTTAGGCCAAACCCCTCCAGGGTTTACACCCGAAAAATTCGCACCCACTATCATTTCAACCCCCACCACCACCGAATGGTCTTGTACCTTTTCGCCCGATAGTTTAGAAATGTATTTTTACCGCATTTCCCAGAAATCAAATTCCATCTTGTATATATGCAAATTTGAAGCTGGGGCATGGACACTGCCCACGGAAGTGGATTTCACTGCCGCACATTCTACTTCCGAACCTTATTTGACGCTTGATAATCAAAGGCTATATTTTGCATGGGACGATGCTGGCATTTATATGGTTGAAAGAACAGGTAAAGGTTGGTCAACGCCAGTTTTTGCAGGACAAGGAATGTGGTTATCATCAAAGTCTGGCGGTCAATTATATACTACTGATATGTCGTCATTATTTACAACCGGCAAAACATATCTAGCAAAAATAACTTCAAACAATGGCCTTTTTACAGATTATGAAAGAATGTCCTTCCAACCAAATTATGGGTACCAGGCACATCCCTGTATCGCCCATGATGGTAGTTTTATGATATTTGATGTGGACGGAGGCAAACACCTTTTTGTTAGTTTCAAGAAACCCGATGGCAGCTGGGATATAGCCATCGATTTATCAACACATGGTTTTGATGTCAATGCTGGTGGTGCCTACCTTTCCCCCGAAGGTAAATACTTGTTTTTTCATTTAAATGGTGATATTTGGTGGGTAGATGCAGCCATCATCAACAACCTGAATCCATACAGTGGGATCAATGGACCCAGTAATTCATCATCCAAGGAAATATTGTTTTTTCATAATAATCCTAATCCTTGCAGTACACAAACCACCATTGCCTTTGAACTGAATAAATCCATGAAATTATCCATCGAAATTAAAAATATTGCTGGAATAAAAGTGATGGAAGTGGTAAATAACCATACCTATCAAAAAGGGAAGCACGAAATGCTAGTTGATGTTTCAACTTTAGCATCCGGAATATATACTTATACCCTCAGCTCCGAAAAAGGAGAACAATGGGTAAAAAAAATGATGATAATAAAATAAACACATTATACAACGAATATGAAAAAAGCAATCTATCTACTCTTGGTCATCCTCTGTAGTATAAGCATTCAAAATGCAAGGGGACAATGGTTCTGGCAAAATCCATTACCAAATGGCTTACCCTTGCAAAAAGTAACTTTTGTTGATGAGAACCTGGGATATATTTCAGGAGACAATGGCAGTTTTAAGAAGACCACCAATGGCGGCCTCAGCTGGACCATGCACAACATAGAAACAAGCAATGTTATTTCTGATATATCATTTATAGACACCAATCATGGTATGGCCACTTTTGGATTAGATTCAATATTAAAGACCACCGATGGTGGGTTAAGCTGGACACATGTCTATACCGGAACAACCAACAAATGGATGAGTGGTATTGCTTTTGTGAGTTCATCAACAGCCTACGCAGTGGGGTATGAAGGGGCAATAATAAAAACAACTGATGGTGGATTGAATTGGATAACCCAAACAAGCGGAACAACAAATTCGCTCTATGCAATCTCCTTTTCAAACGAATATATCGTTACAGTGGCAGGAAATAATGGTACTATCTTACGAACTACCAATGGGGGTACAAATTGGACCCAACAAAACAGCAATACCACCGAATTTATTAATGATATTCAATTTATAGATATCAACAATGGTTCTGCTGTGGGAGCAAATGGCCTAATTATGCATACCACCGATGGAGGAACCACCTGGGTCCAGCAAAACAGCAATACCACCAATTTATTATTTGGATTACAGTTTTATGATACGAATAATGGAATTGCGTTAGGCTGTAATGAATATTGCTATTATGCTACCATATTGAAAACCACCAATGGTGGAAATACATGGTCAACCATAACAAGTGGAACAACCAGCACACTAGGCAGTGTTGCATATTTAAATGCAACCAATGTTGTTGCAGTTGGGCAAGGTGGGTATATTGCACGATCTACTAATGCTGGAACTTCTTGGATTAAAATAGAGCCAGAGGGGGAAACAGAAATGCTTCAATCTGTATCCTTTACTGATTTCAATAACGGTTTTGCAGTTGGTTTAACAGGAACAATACTTCATACCACAAATGCTGGTGCCATTTGGACAAAACAAAACAGCGGTACCACCTTGCCGTTTTATTGTGTTTACGCATACAATTCCTTAATTGCAACTGTTGTTGGTTGGAATGGGATAATCAAACACACAACCAATGGGGGTATCAATTGGACTACCAAATCTAGCCAAACTTCAGCCGCTTTGTATGGTGTTTTTTTCACCGATAACAATAATGGAACAGTGGTTGGAGCAAATGGTATTATAAAGTACACTACCAATGGAGGCACAAATTGGGCATCGCAAACCAGCGGAACCACCAATAGCCTAAAAAGTGTTTCTTTTTCTAATACAATAAATGGCACAGCAGTTGGTGAAAATGGTACTATTATAAGAACTACAAATGGAGGCACAAACTGGGCAACCCAAAATAGTGGCACTTCCTATAACCTTAATAGTGTATCCTTCACAGATTCGCTGCACGGAACTGCTGTGGGTGCTAACGGAATAATACTTCGAACCTCCGATGCTGGAACAACCTGGAATGAACAAATATGTACTATGGAACGTGATTTTTATGGTGTTGCATTTGCTGATAACAACACTGGATATGCAGTTGGTGATTGGGCTTTTATTTACAAAACCACGAATGGCGGCATTTCCTGGATCTCCCAAAACAGCGGAACCGTATTTGGATTATATGGTGTTTCTTGTATTGATTCCTCTTTTTCAACCGTCGTAGGAATGTGTGGTGGAATTCTTCGCAACAATGTAGCAGGTGCAGGAATATTTGGGGATCAAATAAAAAATAGCATCTTGGATTTTACACTTGAACAAAACTTCCCAAATCCCTTTGCATCCCAAACCACCATTGCTTTCGAACTTAAAAGATCAATGAAAATATCTATAGAAATATCAGACATTGCAGGAACAAAAGTAAAGGACCTTATCATAAATAAAGCCTATCAAAAAGGGAAACATGAAATGTTACTTGATCTTACAAAATTAGAAACCGGAACATACACCTATACCTTAACCTCTGAAAATGGAGATAAATTAACAAGAAAAATGCTGCTGATAAAATAGTTGCAAATTATTATCAAAAATATTCATTTATATATTGCCCTGGAGCTATGAAAATATCATTAAGAAAATCAATCGGTGAAATCCCCCAAACCTCATTAGAAATCTTTATTTTATCCTATGTATTAGAAAATGAGAATAATGAGAACTTATCGTTTATTACGATGGAATGGTAGATTTCATTTGATTTTCAATTGTTTGTTTAGCAAATTTGTTCAAAGTAATATTTCTCATTATTGGTTCATATTTGCAAACATTCACTTACGGGTAAAAGAATGTTTGTTGTTCATTGAATAAAATGTATAAACAAAAAAAACTGCTTAAATAATACTAAATCACTATAATAACGCTCATAAATTATACAATTATGAAAAAACAAACCACTTATTTAATCGTCCTGGTTCTGATTTTCGGAACCATGAATTGCTTTGCCCAAGGTTGGATGGATAAAATTCCTGCTGATAAACAAGCAAATCCAAATTTCTATGACATTCAAACAGCTTTTTATAAATACAATGCTGAAACCAATGGCAAAGATGTGAAGGCTTTTAAGAAATTCAAACGTTGGGAATGGTTTATGCAGTCGCATATTGATCAAAATGGTTTTTTCCCTTCACAGCTATGGTGGAACGAATCGCAGCATTTTCTTGCCGATAAAAAAGGACTAAAAGGAACCACTGCCAATTGGACAGCCATGGGACCTTTTAACACACCACTTTGGATTACCCAAGGACAACAACATGGCAGGCGAAGCGGTGCTGGACGTATTGAGTGCATCGAGTTCCACCCAACAAACGATCAAATCATATGGATAGGTGCCCATTCGGGAGGTTTTTGGAAAACTACCAATGGGGGTGCAAACTGGTATACGACTACCGATAATTTGCCAAGTATTGGAATTAGTGATATTATTGTTCATCCCACCGACCCAAACACCTTATACATTTCAACCGGTGACCGCGATGGAAACAACACCTTTAGCATCGGGGTCCTGAAATCAACCGATGGTGGAGAAACCTGGAATCAAACGGGTATGATCCATCAAATTCAACAAAACATGGTTATAAACGAATTGCTGATTAATCCTGTCAGTCCCAACATCCTTTTTGCAGCATCCACTATGGGTATTTTCAAAACCACCGATGGAGGAGATAATTGGAATTTAATACTCAACGGAAATTTCAAAGATTTATCCTATAAACCAGGTGACCCCAACATTATTTATGCATCTACCTTTAATTATGTTGGCGGAGCCAGATTATATAAATCAGAAAATGCAGGAGATACCTTTACAGAAATTACCAATACTGGCCTTACCCCTACACAAACCGTAAGAATATCTA
>DYDE01000028.1 GCA_020718065.1 Marinifilum sp.
TGCTTCTGCCCGCCCTGCCATATTTCTAAAATTTCTACTAAAGCGAGTAAACTTCTTTAGTGAAATTTTGAAAAATATGGCATTCCCTCTGCGGCCCGCTCGCTTGTCGTTCAAGCCAGCGCACAGGTTGAAATAATTATCTTTTGTTGTAATATAATCTTTGTAATATATGAAATGTTGAGTAATTAATATTTTCCATACATACCCTCTATAATTTGTAACCCAATCTTGTTTCTGGCAGCGGTGGCCGGGCTGCATCACCAAGCACCGGTGCCTGTGCGGCTGCCTATTGATGCAGCTAGATCTTTTTGTTACTTTTTCCAGCAATGGGAAATGCTTTGCATTCATGAGCTCGTAATAAAAAAAATAAATTTGCGAATAAAAAGTAAATAAACAAAGTAATTCATATTCAACAAATTACGAAACTTGTTATTGGTAACAAATCTTAGAATCGATTACAATATACTATAACATTATAATGTAATATTAGTAATTCTATGAATTTAACCCCCAATACTTATAGGCATATTCAGTTTAACCCTAACAAGTCTTCCATTTTGTATGCCAGGTATCCATCTGGGCATGATAGAGAAAATTCGTAGTATTTCAGCGTCAACTTCTGGCGATAACCCTTTTAGTAAAGTAATGTTGCTTAAAGTTCCATTGGGTTCTACAATAAAAGAAATAAAAACTTTACCGCTAAGTTTCTTTTCAATAGCAGAAGGTGGAAAGTTGGTGTTGTTTTTGACGAACATCATATATTCTTTATCACCACCTCTATATTTTGGCATCGTATCAACCACAAATAAAACATTTGTATCGGGATTCGCTATTTTTTCTTTGCCAATGAAATATGACCAAGAATTTGGAACTTCCTTTCCTTTATTAAGCATCCCCTGAGCAATAACATTTTCTGAGTTATCAAATATTTTCCATTCTCCAGTTTCCAAATCATCTGTATAATTACCTTCAGATTCTTTGTGCCCATTAATATAGAAAGTCCAGTTACCATTTTTTAGATCATTTATATAGGAACCAGTTGCTGTTAGATTCCCAATAGTATCATAAAAGTTCCAGATACTGTCTTTTTTATCGTTTTTGTATCTGCCATCAATCATAATCTTATGGTAGTATTGTTTCCAAATACCATTCCTTAAACCATTTGAAAATTCTTTTTCTAAAACCAGATCTCCATTTTCATTATATTCAGTGGCTTTGCCATTTAATTTCCCATCAGTATAGTTTTCAATAATATTTACTTTTCCATTGGGGTAATATTTTACCCATTTCCCAATTGGGTAATCTTGTTTTATAGTTCCTTCACATTTTATTTGTTTGTTTTCGTAGTAAGAAACATATTTTTGAATTTTAGACATAGTAACTACCTTGAATTTGTAGTCCGACATAGCTTCTGTTTGCTTATCATTAATGTAAACATAAAAAGAATCAGGAACATCTTTATTGATATCATAAGAAATTTCGCTAGCAAACCTATCACCAGAAACAATATAAGGTTCGTTTTGTTTGAAATAAATGGTTGTGATTTCAATTTCTTTCTCTTTAAATGTCTTGTCTTGCTCCCTAACAATAGAAAAGAAATACCTTAGATTAGCCAAATCTGATGTAGTTCGATCTATGTAAACATAAATACGCCCACCTTTGGCAGTTTTATTTAATTTAGCAATTTCATTATTTAATTTCACAGAATCCCATTTATCTGTATTTGCCTGTAATTTCAAATCATTAACCAATTGAAATAAGGATTTATAAGCAATATTTGTCTTAGGAGGGTTTCCTGTTTTATTTGTCCAGGATACATCTCCAAATATAGGTTGTATGGTATGACCGTAAATTACATACTTGTCATTATTAGACCAGGCAAGGTTTCTTAAATCCTGAGAAATCTGTGATTTTCCTAAATAACTAGATGTTATTAAAATAGAAATTAAAATAAATTGTAGTTTTTTTTGCATATTGGTAAGTTTTAGAATATTAAAAACGTTTCATTATAATTTCAGTATCTTTTTCAAATCCGGGTTTTCCGAGCAATGCAAACATGTTTTTTTTGTATGCTTCCACACCGGGTTGGTCAAATGGATTTACTCCCAATATATAACCACTAATAGCGCAAGCCATCTCAAAAAAGTAAATTAGCTGACCTATATTTTCTTCATTCAATGCATCAATTTGTAAAAGAATATTTGGCACATCACCATCAACGTGAGCAATCATAGTACCCAATTCAGCCATTTTATTAACTTCACTGATTTTTTTTCCGGATATAAAGTTTAAACCATCTGCATTTTCATTATCGAATGGAATTCTAAGTTCTTTTTTTGATGTGCCAACAGAAATAACTGTTTCAAATATATTTCTTTGTCCTTCCTGAATATATTGTCCCATAGAATGAAGGTCGGCAGTAAAATCTACCCCTGCAGGAAAAATTCCCTTACCTTCTTTCCCTTCACTTTCGCCATATAGTTGTTTCCACCATTCAATAATATAATGGAGATTAGGAGAAAAACTGGCAAGTATTTCAAGAGATTTTCCTTTTTTTAAAAGCGCATTTCTAACGGCAGCATAAATTGCAGAAGGATTTTCTTTAAAAGGAATGACAGGAGAAGTTTGGGCTTGCATTTTTTTTGCACCTTCAATAAGTTTAGAAATGTCAAATCCTGCAACTGCAATGGGTAATAAGCCAACCGGAGTTAAAACCGAATACCTTCCTCCAACATCATCAGGAATAGTATAAGTTGAATAACCTTCTTTATCTGCGAGTTGTTTCAAAGCACCTTTTGCTTTATCTGTTATAGCAATTATTCTTTTTTTTGCTCCTAATTTCCCATACTTTTTTTCGATGTGTTGCTTTAAAATTCTAAAAGCAATAGCCGGTTCGGTTGTTGTCCCTGATTTTGAAACAACAGCAATAGCATAATCTTTTTTATCAAGCAATTCAAGCAATTCAGCAAAGTAATCTTCATTGATGTTATTTCCTGCATAAATAATATAAGGTGCTTTTCTTTCAGAAGCAGAAATAATAGAAGAAAAATTGTTACTTAAAGCATCTATAACGGCTCTGGCTCCAAGATAGGAGCCTCCAATACCAATAACCACAAAAACTTCAGCTATTTTCTTAATCTTTTCAGCATCGTTTTCAATTCTTTTTATTGTAGCATTATCAATTTCTGAAGGCAAATTTACCCAACCAAGAAAATCATTTCCTTTACCTGTTTTATTATATAATGATTCAATATGTTTTTTTATTTCAGGTTCATAAACATTTATTTCATTTTCTGATACAGAATTTGAAACCCTGTTAATATTGATTGATAATAGTTGCATATTTTCTATAAATAAATTATGAATTATTTGATATTATATCCATCATTATTAAAAATATCATCTGGTTTTGTACTAGAATCGTAATTATCGCAATTGTAATCGGGTGGTAATCCTTTTCTTGGACGATCAAAATCAGCATTCTGAGGGTAGCCAAGAGATTTGTCAGCATAAACTTTTATCATATATAATGCCCAAATTGGCAATGACATATTAGCACCCTGTCCTAATAAAGTAGAACGGAAGTGGATACTTCTGTCTTCGCCACCAACCCATACACCAGAAACCAGGTTTGGTGTAATACCCATAAACCATCCATCGGAATTGTTTTGAGTAGTACCGGTTTTACCAGCAATAGGATTCATGAGTTTATAAGTAGCTCTTAATCTGTTACCTGTTCCGCTTTCAACAACACCACGCATTAAATTAATCATCAAATAAGCGGTAGCTTCGCTAATGGCTTCATTAGTTTTAGGTTTAAATGTTTCCAGAACATTACCATTTTTATCTTCAATCCTGGTAACAAAAATCGGTTCAATGTACAAACCTTTATTAGCAAAAGTGTTCATTGCACCTACCATCTCATAGAGACTGATTTCTGGTGTGCCAAGACAAAGTGAATAAACAGGTTCAATATTACTGGTAATTCCCATTTTTTTTGCAATCTTTATAACAGCTTGTGGCGAATATCTTTTCATTAGAAAAGCAGAAATCTGGTTAACAGAATTTGCCAATGCCCAACTAAGTGTAACCATTTCCCCTTCTCTTGCATCGGATGAATTTTTTGGTTCCCATTTTGTACCATCTGGCATATCAAAAGAAACTGGAATATTTGGAACCTGAGTACAAGGCGAGAACTCTCCTTCCTGCATTGCCAAAGTATATAGGAATGGTTTAAATGTAGAACCAACCTGTCTTTTGCTGAGCATAACGTGGTCATATTTAAAATATTTGTAATTAAGACCTCCAACATAAGCTTTTACATAGCCAGTTTGAGTTTCCATTGACATAAAACCAGTTCTGAGGAAAAATTTATAATAAAGCAAAGAATCCATTGGAGTCATTATCGTATCTTTATCACCTTTGTATGTAAAAACTGTCATTTTTACAGGGGTGTTAAAATCCTTTTTTATTTGTTCTTCATTATAGCCAAGTTGTATAAGCATGGCATAACGGTCTGAACGTTTCATCGAAGAAGTCATTATTTTATCAATTTCTTTTTTCGATATACTCCAGTCGAAAGGTGCGTTTTTAATTCCTTTCCAATGTTTGTAAAACTCTGGTTGTAATTCCTGTCCTAAATACTCATTAACAGCTTCTTCAGCATATTTTTGCATTTTAGAATTAATGGTTGTGTATATTCTTAATCCATCTTTATAAATATTATATGAAGTTCCATCTGGTTTAGTGTTTTTTTCGCACCATTCATTAAGATACAAACGCAAGTATTCTCTAAAATGAGTTGCTATGCCCGTGTTTTGATCCTGAATATGAAATTCTGTCATATTAATAGGAATTTCTTTCAATTTTTTATATTGTTCCTCTGAAATAAAGCCATATTTAAACATTTGAGATAAAACAACCTCACGTCTTTTCATAGCTTTATCAGGATTACGAACAGGGCTGTAAAATGTAGGTGCTTTTAACATACCAATTAACATGGCAGACTCTTCTATATTAAGGTTACCGGGAGATTTATTATAGAATGTTTTTGCCGCAGATTTAATACCGAAAGCTTGACTGCCAAAATCAACGGTGTTTAAATACATAGCTAAAATCTCTTCTTTGGTATAATTGTGTTCAAGCTTAATTGCAGTAATCCATTCTTTAACTTTTATAAAAACCATTTTAAAAACAGAAGGATTTGGCTCTCTTGGGAAAAGGTTTTTTGCTAATTGTTGTGTAATTGTGCTACCTCCACCTGCATTTCGATTTCCACCTAATAAATTTTTCATTAATACCCTAAAAATACTTCGAACATCAATACCTGAATGGTCGAAAAAACGTTCATCTTCAGTTGCAATAAGCGCATTTACCAAATTTGGAGACAAATCAGAAAAATGAATATTTGAACGGTTTTCATAATAATATTTCCCTAATAAAACCTGATCTGCCGAATAAACTTCAGAAGCAAGATTTGTTTTTGGATTTTCTAGTTCTTCAAAAGTTGGCATAAAGAATGTGGAAGTGGGCGAAGAACCAAATATTCCGGAAGAAACAATAATAAAAAAACTTAATAATACAGCGCAAACAACAGCATAGGTAATCCAAAACCTTTTTATATATTTATGGTATTTGTTTCTGATTTCTAAATATTTCTCGTTCATAATTCTTTTTCTATTCAATTTTGATTAATAAAAGCTTGACAAAGATAGTTAAAGAATAGATATAACTATTTTGATTTTTCAAAAATGTATATTACAATTTGGTTAAGAATAATTTATCAAAGTATAATAAATTATAAATATGAACTTTGTTTATTAATTGTAAAATAAAAAGTTACTCCTTTGTTTATTTGGCTTTCAACCCATACTTTTCCGTTATGAAGCTCAACAATTCTTTTAACCAGTGCTAACCCAATACCTGTTCCTTCTGAATGCTGATCTAATTTTTCAAATAACCCAAAAATCTTTTGATGAAACTTTTCTTCAATACCAACACCATTATCTTTTACAAAAAAAACAGTTTCATTATTTATGATTTTACTTCCAATACATACCAAAGGATTTTCTTGATAATTCATAAATTTAACTGCATTTTCAATAAGGTTTTGTAAAACTTCCATTATTCTTTGTTTGTCTGCTAAAACAATAGGCATATTTTCCTGAATGATGATTTTTATTTTATTTTCTTTTAAAATACCTTGAAGTAATTCAACAACTTCATGAGCAAGTTCACTCATATTAAAAGAAGTTGAAGGATTTGTCATTCTGCCAACCTTAGATAATTCTAATAGATCTTTAAGTAATTCCTGCATTTTATTTGTTGCATTTACAATTCTATTCAAGTCAACTTCCAAATCATCATATTCCTGAGATTTTATTTTTTCTAGAATAAGACCAGCAAAACCATTGATTGTTATCAGTGGGCTTTTTAGATCATGAGAAACTGTATAGGTAAACCTTTCCATTTCTGTATTTTTAGCTGCAAGGTCTTCAATTTGTTTTTTTACGATTTTTTCTGCTTTTTCTCTTTCAGATATCTCTGCTTGTAAAGTATCATTAATGGTTTCTAATTCATTAGTTCGTTCTTTTACTTTGATTTCAAGACTATCGTTGATTATTTTAAGCTCTTCATCCACTTTAAGTCTATCAATAATTTCTTTTTCAAGATTCTTTTTTTGAACATAAAACTGTTTTATAAGTCTTGCTATTTCACCAAATTCATTTTTTTTATTAATGTAAATATCTAAAACATTCACATTTTCTGTACTTAAACTAGTTGTGATACTAACAAGCGGCATACTAATCCACTTTCTTACAGCTATAAAAAAGAAAAGAATTGTTATTATTGAAAAAATAGCAATGAATAAGGATAGGTATCTTGAGAAATAATATTCTTCAAACAATTGATTTTTTATTTTAAATTCTATTTTTGCAATAGATTCTTCCTTCCAGTTTTTTATGGTTTTATGCAAAAAAATATTTTGATTATCAATACCTTCTGAATAAACTTTTGATGAGTCAGTTTCTGTATTTTCGTTTATTTTAATATTAAAACCTGTAACATTTTCTATTTCATTAATAAATTTCTTATTCCATAATTTCCCTATCAATAAATATCCGTAAGCTTTGCCTTTGTGCTCACTATCATCTATTTTGACAATTTTGGAGCCAAAAAGTTCAATATATCCAGACTCGCACTCCATAAAAAAATGACAGAAAGGACTTTTGCTAAATAAACTATTTAGCATTTCTAAAGAAACGCTAATTCGTGTCTCAGGTTTGTCATAAACCTCATATAAATTTGTGAAAGATGAGTTGAATACAACAATGTAATTCAACTCAAAAGTATGAATTATTTCACCAATTGCCGGTTTTGCCCAGTTTGTATCAGGGTTTAAAGTAAAATCTGCAATTTCGTTCCAACAGGAATTTGTTTTGGCAGCACCGAGATACCTGTCTTTATTAAATTCTAACACATTGTCAATTATCAATTCATCACTTTTGATTTTTGAACTGATGTATAACTTTTGTTCTCTTAATTGTATCTGTTGAATTGCAATTATTGACAACAAAAGTATTATTAAAGTGAAAATCTGAAGTACAATTAGTTTGTTGCGTGTTTTCATCAATTTTCTTAAATAGATTTATTAAAATTAAAAATGATTGACATTAGATAGTATTATGTTTTAAGTTGCACATTACATAATAAATGATCTCCTGATTATTGAAACACTTTAATATTTATCTTAATAATACCAAAGATATAAAGAATAATTAGATTGTGTTTTTTAATTGAAAGTGTATTATTTAAATTTTTATTCAATCATTCATTTGAAAAATTATTTATGTTTTTTTGCATATCTCAAAATTATTATATAGGTTTGTAATAAAATGAACATTTAAATATTAATATTATGGCTAAATACAACGAACAAGAACCAATTCCGGCTTCAGTAAACAGAATAGCACCAGGAACTGTTATTAAAGGAGAAATAAATATAAATGGTGATATTAGAGTTGAAGGTACAATAAATGGAATAGTTAAATCTAAAGGCAGACTTATTATTGGTGATACAGGAAATGTTGAAGGCGATATTAGCTGTCAGAATGCTGAAATTCAAGGAATAGTAAACGGTAAACTAACTGTTACCGAAATTACTACTTTAAAATCAACCGCTAACTTTATTGGTGATATTATAACAAATAAAATTGCAATAGAACCAGGAGCTAAATTTTCCGGAACATGCAATATGAAAGCTGATCCAAAGAAAGAAGATATTAAAGAAATAAAAAATGTGTCCGAAAAAACCATCACCGAAGGATACAAAAACGCCAATTCATAATTATGCCACTTATTCTAGTTTGGCATTTCAAATGCTTGCTATTATGTTAATTGGCGTTTTTGGTGGTCTGAAACTTGATGATTGGATTGGAACAAGACCAATTTTTACTATAATTATAACACTTTTAGCTGTTGTTTTTTCAATTTACTATGCCATTAAAGATTTTATAAAAAAATGAAAATAGAATTTTTCCGATTCGTTAAGAATTTACTAATATATACTTTAGTAATTACACTCATATATTCAATAACTTCTCATTTTGTAGATTCAAAATACATTAACTACAATACTTTTCTATTGATTTTTTTCTTTCTTGGTATTACTATAATTATTCATTATTTTCTAATTAAAGCAGTAGATAAAGACTTTAATAAGTTTTTCAGGTATTTCACACTTACTGTCTTAATAAAATTAATGATTTATTTAATAGTTATTGTACTATACATTATATTAGAATTGCCAGATAGGATTTCTTTTATTGTTAACTTCATGATATTATATATTTTATTTACAATTTATGAAGTTATTTCGCTAAACTCCTACAATAAAAAAACAACAAAAAAATTATAAGAAAGTGAAATAAATATAATTTGTTTCATACTTTTGTAGTTGAATAATACGCTATATATAAGGATAAAATTTTTGCTTGCAATAATTTGTAAATGATTATGATTCAGAAAAAAACTATTTTTCTTTTTTTATTAATACTAATAACATTTAAGGTAGGATTTGTTTTTGGCAATTCATTGACTGAGAATATTGATACTTTAGTTAACAGCACTGAAAACTCTTCAAAACATAATGAAGAAGAGAAATTCAATCCAGGTGTTATGATAATGGAGCATATCGGCGACAATCATGAATGGCATATATTAACCATCGGTCATAAACATATTTCAATACCTCTTCCTGTTATATTATATGATAATGGCAGATTAAGTATTTTTAGTTCTTCAAATTTCCATCATGGAACTGCTTCTTATAATGGATATAAATTAGAAACTTCGGGCGAAAATAAAGGTAAAATTGTTAAAGTACTTCCTGATGGAATAACTACTGATGTTGCTACAGCTAAACCTATAGATTTTTCGATTACTAAAAATGTTCTTTCATTATTTATTAGTATTTTTCTTATTTGTTGGATATTTTTATCAATAGCTCGTTCATATAAAAAAAGGGAAGGACATGCTCCCAAAGGCTTACAATCTTTATTAGAACCAATAATTTTATTTATTCGTGATGATATTGCAATGCCTTCAATAGGAGCAAAAAGATATGAAAAATTCATGCCTTTTTTATTGACTTTATTCTTTTTTATATTTATAAATAACCTAATGGGATTAATACCTTTTTTCCCAGGAGGAGCAAATCTTACCGGAAATATTGCTGTTACACTGGTTTTGGCTTTAATTACGTTTTTTATTACCAATGTTACTGCTAACAAAGCATACTGGAAACACATTATTAATACACCTGGGGTTCCATGGTGGTTAAAATTTCCTTTACCATTGATGCCCGTTGTTGAAATAATGAGCTTATTTACAAAACCATTTGTTTTGATGGTTCGTCTTTTTGCAAATATTACCGCAGGACATATAATTGTTCTAGGATTTATTAGTTTAGTATTCATATTTGGGAATATGAATGTTTATTTAGGTTATGGAGTGTCTATTATATCTGTAATATTTGCTGTATTTATGGGCTTACTCGAATTATTAGTTGCGTTTTTGCAAGCATATGTTTTTACATTATTATCAGCATTATATTTTGGAATGTCTCAAGTAGAAGGACATGAAGAACATAAACACTAATTTTTTTATTTTTTATTAATTTAATTTTAACAATTATGTCAATGTTATCAATTTTATTAGAAGCAGCATCAAATCTTGATCCTATTGCAAAATTAGGAGCAGGTCTTGGAGCTGGTATTGCAGCTATCGGAGCAGGTCTTGGCATCGGTCAGATTGGTAGAGGAGCTTTAGAATCCATTGCACGTCAACCAGAAGCCGTAGGTGATATTCGTTCCAATATGATTGTTGCAGCCGCTCTAATCGAAGGTGTTGCATTCTTTGCAATTGTTGTTTGTTTTTTGGTAATCTTTATCAAGTAACATTACAAAACAAATTAAACATCACAACGGTTGGTTGGGATGTTTAATTTTATTAGTTTAAAGATTTTATTAAAAATTAACTACTAATATATATGGAATTAGTAACCCCTAATATCGGACTCCTGTTTTGGATGACGCTTTCTTTTGCTATTTTACTTTTCATTCTTGGTAGATATGCCTGGAAACCTATAATGAAAATGATAAAGGAAAGAGAAAGAACAATTGAAGATGCACTGCTTTCAGCTGAAAAAACTAAACTTGAAATGGCAAATCTTCATATAAGCAATGAAAAACTCCTCAAAGAAGCAAAAGAAGAAAGAGAAATGATGCTTAGAGATGCCAGAAAAGTTAAAGAAGGTATTATCAATGAAGCAAAGCAAAAAGCTGTTAATGAAGCAAATTTGATCATTGAATCTGCCAGACAAACTATTTATAATGAAAAAATGGCTGCAATTACTGAATTAAAAAACCAAATTGCTTCGTTATCTATTGAAATAGCTGAAAAAATCCTTACATCAGAACTTACTGATAAAGACAAACAAAACCAACTTATTAATAAGTTTTTAGACGAAGTAAAACTAAATTAGAATTTAAAATCGATATAACGATTTAAGGAATGAAAAATACTAGAATAGCTCAAAGATACGCAAAAGCACTATTTGATTTTGCCAATGAACATAATCTTATTGAGATTGTTTACAATGATATTCTGCTAGTTAAAAGTATTTGCGAATCCAATAAAGATTTTTTGCAATTATTAGCAAGCCCTATTATTAAATCAGACAAAAAACAAGCTATTATTAAAGAAGTTTTTGAAAAAAAAATAAATTATATCACATTATCCTATTTATTAATAATTATAAGGAAAAAAAGAGAATACTATATTAGTCAAATTGCAAAACAATTTATTGATTCTTATAAAGACTTTAAGGAAATTGAAGTTATTACAATTACTTCTGCCAATCAATTAGAGCAAATAACCAAACAAAAAATTCTTCAAAAACTAAAAACATTTATTTATAAAGAAATTGAACTGGTTGAAATTATAAATCCTAAAATCATTGGTGGATTTATTATACAATATAAAGACAATAAATATGATGCAAGTATATTAAACAAAGTACAAGCATTGTCTAAAAATTTTTTAACAAACGAATATATCAAAGAATATTAATAAATTACTGATAAAATGGCTGAAATAAAACCTGCAGAAGTATCGGCAATATTAAGACAACAATTAGCCGGTGTTAATATAGATACTGAATTAGAAGAAGTTGGCACTGTGTTGCAAGTAGGCGATGGTATTGCACGTATTTACGGTTTGTCAAAAGCGCAATCCGGTGAATTGGTGGAATTTGAGAAAGGAGCACTTAAAGGTATCGTATTGAACCTGGAAGAAGACAATGTTGGTGTTGTTTTACTTGGAGACCCAACTCATATTAAAGAAGGGGATACTGTTAAAAGAACAGATAAAATTGCATCTATTAATGTGGGAGAAGGATTGCTTGGACGTGTTATTAACACTTTAGGAGAACCAATTGATGGCAAAGGACCAATAAAAGGTCAAACTTATGAAATGCCTTTAGAAAGAAAAGCACCTGGTGTAATCTATAGACAACCTGTTAGTGAACCATTGCAAACGGGTATTAAACCTATTGATGCAATGATACCTATTGGAAGAGGACAAAGAGAATTGATCATTGGTGACAGGCAAACCGGAAAATCTGCTATTGCAATAGATACAATTATTAATCAAAAAGAGTTTTTCAATAAAGGGGAACCTATTTATTGTATATATGTTGCTATTGGGCAAAAAGGTTCAACTGTTGCAAATATTCAAAGAATACTTGAAGAATATGGAGCAATGGCTTATACTATTATAGTTTCAGCAACTGCTTCTGATCCTGCTGCAATGCAATTTTATGCGCCATTTACTGGTGCTGCTATTGGAGAATTCTTTAGAGATACTGGAAGATCTGCTTTGGTTATTTTTGATGATTTATCTAAACAAGCAGTTTCATATCGCGAAGTGTCATTGTTATTAAGAAGACCTCCAGGTAGAGAAGCATATCCAGGAGATGTTTTTTATTTGCATTCAAGGCTTCTAGAAAGAGCTGCTAAAATCATTCAATCTGATGAGATTGCCAAACGAATGAATGATTTACCTGAATCAATAAGATCTTTGGTAAAAGGAGGAGGTTCTTTAACGGCTCTTCCTATTATTGAAACACAAGCAGGTGATGTTTCAGCATATATTCCTACCAATGTAATTTCTATTACTGATGGGCAAATATTTCTTGAAACGCATTTATTCAATTCTGGTATCAGACCAGCTATCAATGTTGGTATCTCGGTTTCAAGAGTTGGTGGTAAGGCTCAGATTAAATCTATGAAAAAGGTTGCCGGTACTCTAAAACTTGATCAAGCACAATTTAGAGAATTAGAAGCTTTTTCTAAATTTGGTTCGGATTTGGATGCTACTACTAAAGCTGTTTTAGATAAAGGTGCACGAAATGTTGAGATTCTAAAACAACCACAATATTCTCCGATGCCTGTTGAAAAACAAATTGCGATATTGTATTGTGGTACAAAAGGGTTATTACAATCTGTTCCAGTAAAAAGAATCAGAGAATTTGAAGAACATTATTTGCAATACCTTGATGATAATCACAAGGATTTATTGGTATCGCTTAATAAAGGAAATCTTACTGATGAAATTGCTGCAATCCTTGAAAAAACTGCAAAGGAAATAATGATTAAATATAAAGAATCAAAGTAAGGTGTTTGTTTGCATCTTTAAATAAAAGATTAAATGCCAAATTTAAAGGAAGTACGCGAGAGAATAGTATCTGTTAAGTCAACACAGCAGATAACAAGTGCCATGAAAATGGTTTCAGCTTCTAAACTCAGAAGAGCTCAGAATGCTATATTGAAACTTCGTCCTTATGCTGCTATGTTTAAAGAAATTTTGATAAATGTTTCATCAAATCTTGACAGCATTGATGATAATACTTATTCGAGAGAACGAAATCCTGAAAAGATTTTATTGATAGTAATTTCATCTAATAGGGGAATGTGTGGAGGCTTTAATTCAAATATTATCAAATCTGCAAATTTGCTTTTAACAAATCAATATGCTTCACAGCTGAGCAAAGGAAATGTAAGTTTGATTACTATTGGTAGAAAAGTTACTGATTATTACAAGAAGAGAAATTACCAAGTTATTGAATCTTATAATGATTGGATTGATGCTCCTTCTTTTGATAAGTTGGCTCCTGTTGCAGAAAAACTAATGAAAGAATTTTCGAAAGGTACCTACGATAGAATTGAAATAATTTATAATCAGTTTAAAAATGCTGTTAATCAAATATTGGTTAATGAACAGTTTTTACCTGTTGTTTCCCTTGTTCCTGAAAATGCAATAAAAAAGAAATCTAAAACAGATTATATTTATGAGCCGGGTAAGCAGGAAATTATTAAAGAGCTAATACCAAAATCGCTTAAAATACAATTTTATAAAGCAATTCTAGATTCGATTGCATCGGAACAAGGTGCTAGAATGACTGCAATGCATCAAGCTACAGAAAATGCAAATGAAATTATTAAAGGGTTGAACCTGGCATATAACAAAGCTCGTCAGGCTGCTATAACTAAAGAAATATTAGAAATAGTGAGTGGGGCTGAGGCGCTGAAACAGTAATTTGTTATATATAGCTTTAGGTGTATGGAAATAGGGGATAGAGGGATATAGGTATTGGGATAGCAGCAAAAGAAAAATGTTTTATGAATACAAAAACGGTATAGAGGTATTGGGGATAAAGGTAAATGGTGCACAAATTTTATACCTTTATAACTTATATTCATATACCTAAATACTAACAAATTTTAACCTTAAATATTTAATATTATGATAAATAAAAAAGTAGAATCTGCTATGATAAAACAAATTGAGATAGAAGGTTTTTCTTCTCAACTTTATCTTGCAATGGCATCGTGGTGCGAAGTAAATGGTTTTGCTGGCGCTGCAAAATTTATATATCAACAAACTGAAGAAGAACGCATGCATATGCTGAAATTTGTGCATCATATAAACGAAAGAGGTGGGCATGCTGTTATTTCTGCATTAAAGAAACCAGACCATGAGTTTAAGTCAATTTATAATGTGTTTGAACAGGTTTTGAAACATGAGCAATTTGTAACTGACTCTATCAACAAATTGATGGATGTTTGTGCAACAGAAAAGGATTATACTTCTGCTGGATTTGTGCAGTGGTTTGTTACTGAACAAATAGAGGAAGAAGCAACGGCTCAGGGTATTTTAGATAAAATAAAACTGCTGGGTAAAGATAAGGATGCTTCGTTCTTTTTGATGGATAAGGAACTGGAAGTGATGGCTGCTGCTAAAATAGCTGCTTTTGCAGCGGCTGCAAATGCAAAGCCATAATAAAAAAAGGGAATTTATTCCCTTTTTTTATTAATTGACTCTAGATATTTATCAAGTATTTCGTACCAATCTTCTCCATATTTTCTAATAAGTGCTTCTTTTAAATACTTATGAAGCGGGATTTTTTGTTCTGTTCCTGATTTGCAAGCATCTTTGCAAATATCCCACTTATGGTAATTGATGGCATCGTATTCGGGTTGTTTTAATATTCTTATTGGGTATAAATGGCAGGATATTGGTTTTTGAAAATTTATTTTCTTTTCTATAAAGGCTTTTTCAATTGCGCAAAATGCTATATCGTTTTGGTGATAAACAAATGCACATTGTTTGTTGGTAATTAGAGGGGTTACAAAAACACCTTCGATATCAAATTCAAAAACTCCAATTCGTGAAACAACATCAATGCCTTCTGATGTCATATATGGTTTTATTTTTTCTAATTCATCTTCTATTATAGAAATTTCTTCTTCTTCTATTGGTGCACCATAATCACCTTCTACGCAACATTTTCCTTTGCATAGTTTCAAATCGCAAGCAAAATAGGCTTCGCAAACATCATCTGAAATAAGGGTTTTTTCAACAATAATCATATCAATCAATAAAAAAGCCCACAAAGCAAAATTTGCGGGCTTTATAGTAATTTATTTAAAAAATTAATTTCCTCCGCAAGATGTACATTGCAACATTTTAACTTCAGGGTTTTCAAATACAAGCATTGAAAATTTTTCTTCCCCAAATAAATCGCAGAAACGTGTTGGATTCTTTTTGCTTGCAGCTGTCATTGCATAAGCAAAACGGTTTGTTAGAATTCTGTCTGATAATTGGCTGCAAAGCGAAATATACAAGAAAATGAAATCTTCGGAAATGTTTTTATTATATACATAAGGATCTAAAAGACTCAATGCGTATTTGTAATTTTTTTGTTTTGCCATTACAACTGCTAATTTGTAGGAGTTTTCCCAAGTAGAATCTTTAACTCCTAAAAGTGTTTTAATTTTCTCAACACTATTTTTTACAACGGCTGCATATGTTTTAATTGAATCGAAAGTTTTAATAATTTTAAACTGGTATTCAAGATTTAAAGCATCTATATCGTCTTTTTTGATTTTTGAATTATACAAAGCATCAATCTGAGTTTGCATGTCATTGATTTTTTGTTCTGTGCCAAGAGGAGCATAAAGTAACTGACAGTTTAGATAATCGAAAATAACGAATGTATTAGGTGTTTTATTGCCTTTGTCGGTTTCTAATTTATATAATTTAGCAATATCAGCACAAAAGCCAGAAGAAGTATCTTTTTTCAGCTTGGTTTCCATCATCTTTTTGTTTAGTAATAGTACAGTGTTTTGTTTGTCGTAAGGAATGTTCATCATAGATAGAACATCAGCACTGTATTTAGTGGAAATGATATTTTTGAAAATTAATTGTTGAATATTGTATGCGGTTTTAACATCTTTTTGTTTTACTGCTTTGTTAAATTTACTTAATACAAATGTTTTTTCTTTATCGCCAGACACATCATAAGAAACACGCATAACTATTTGAGCATATCTGTGTAATTGAAGGATTGGTTCAAGCTCTTTAAGTAATTGATTTTTCATTATATAATCTTTTGCTTCTGCTTCGGTTTTAAACAAAGAAATGGTATCGTATTTTGTATTTTTAATGTCTTTTTTTAACATATCCCAACTACCACTGGTAATAATTTTGGTTTTAATAACATCTTTCTGGCGTTCACCTATAGCCAAAACAATACTTTCGGCTCTTTTTTTCTGAAGATTGGTATTGGTTTCATCTGAACCTTCAATTGAAGAGTAAGCAGAAATAACTAAATCTTTGATAACAAAATCGGGTTCGTCCAATGAATCAAGAAAAGGCTTGATGTCTTCTTGTTTGTAATTATATTTACCTTGCTCAAATGGAATTTTAAAAGTTAAAATGCCTGAATCTGGTTTTATAACATAAGGAGTATATTTAAAGGAAGTTGTGTCATTTAAGAATTTCGATTTTTTCGCAAAATCTATAGTGCCTTGTTCTAAGAATTTTCTGCTTAGTGTTTTGCAGGCAATTTTGTTTTGAATAATAATTAAATTTAATTCAAAATTATTGCTAATACCGGAAGGGAGAGTTCCCAAACAAACTTTAAGTTTATTAGGGTCTTCTTTTTTCATCAGATTTTTTTTGTAAATCTTTTTAGAATACTTGCGTTTTGTCATAAATCCTTTATTAACTAAATTATAGTCAATAATATTATTACCTGCACAAGGAAATTGATCTTTTTGAATTATATCAACAGCAAGTCCGTCTTTTTTATTTTTAATAAGTTTGTTGAAATTCTTAATGTAATCATAAGATAAATAAATTTTACCATCTTCTATACTAAGTCCTTTTAAAAGATTTTCATAATCATTAAACTTTTCACATTCTTTACAAGCTAAATTGTCATAAGGTTTTAGTTTGTATTGTTTTTTTGTATAAGGTAAGCTAAGTGAGTTTCTTTCATTTGTCCCTGTATTATATGAAGTATAATTGCCAATCACAATTGAAACATACAACTCTTTTTGAACCATATTAATAGTAGCACCTATACCTGTGATATTATATTTGGGATTATTGAGTAATTCTTTTTGTTTGGAATCCCTTCCCCATTTACTTGCAACTGTAGAAGCTAATTTTCTATAAGTAAAATAAGTTTTTCCTTTACCTATTGACTCTTTTGTAACATATTCATCTACATTTTTGGAGCCACCGAATTTTTTAACTCTTAGAGCAGTTGTTTTTTTCTTTTTTGAATTATCTAAGGTCAACTTTTGATTCTCTGCCATGTAATCAGCTTGATACATTGCAGCAGCTGTAAGTACATTGTCTTTATCGGTTTGAAACTCATCCAATCCAAAAAGAATACGATTTTTATTTAGCTCGAACAATAAAACCTGAGAAAATAAATTCAAGTCAAATTTTTCAGGATCAATAACTTCGTCATAAATGTCTTTTTTGGGGTTTTGAGCCTTTGTCTGATATGGTTTAGAAAAGGCAACAATAACAACAACCGTTAATAACAGGAGTAAATACTTTTTCATATAATATTCTTTTAATTATTAGATTTTTGGGAAAACAATATTACAAAAAAAAGTTTATTAAAAAAACATATTAATTTAAATATTTTTCATAATCTTGCTATTGTTTTAATAACAGAAAATTTAAATTAATTTTATTAAAGAAGTTATGGATACAAATCATTTTCATCCAATGATGGTGCATTTTCCAATTGCACTTCTGATTATAGGTTTCTTATTTGATATAGTGGGAGTATTTTTTAGAAAAGAGAAATGTTTATCAAAAACCGGTTTGTATCTTATGGTAATAGGCACTGTTGGTTCTATTGCAGCATATTTAACAGGTGAATATTTTACAAAAGAACTTACAGGAATAGCTGGTGAATTAAAAGAAGAACATGAACTTTATGCTAAAATAACTATGTACACCATGATTATTGCTTCTACACTAAGAATATGGTTATTGGTTTTAAAGAAAACAGAATCTTTCTGGAAATGGATAATTCTTCTATTGTACTTTGTAGGTACAATAACTGTTGGTTATGCTGGATTTTTGGGAGGTAAACTGGTTTATAATATTATGATTATTTTTTAAAAAAGCTTTAAATTTATAATTGTTTGTTTTTTTGTTTAATAATCGATATCTAAATCTAATTGTTCTTTTAATTTCAATATACTTGGATTTTTCTCGGCCAAACTATTAAATTTTTCTTTGGTCGTATATGGACGGACTTCTGCAGCAACATGCTTAATTTCTAATACAAGAGAAATTTGATAATTATTGAGTTCTTTTCTTAAATAACTTAATAAATCAGCTTTCTTACTATTAATTTCATCTTCTTGTACTTTATTGTCAATGATAAGTTCAAGCTGAAAATTTTCTTTCAGAACCGGCATATGTTTGGTTATGCTGCTATATAAATTAGGATTATCCTGTTGAATTGTTTCAGCATAAGTATTCCAGTGTAAATGTAATTGCTCTTCTGAAAAATCATTAGCAGTTTTATTATAATCTGATTGTTCTTCGTTTACTTCAGACTTTTTTTTTTCTTCTGTGTTTAAATCTCCACCTGTTAGTTCGGCAAGGGATTTTGTTCCTGAAATTATTTTTTTTACATTTTCAGATTTTGGTTTAGCATTATTGGTATTTGTTTCTGGTTTTATTTCAGGGATTTCAATATGTTTTATTGCTGGTTTTGGTTCTATTGGCAAAGTCTTAGGTTCTTCAGCAATTATTTTGGTTTTGTCAGGAGAATTGATTGTTGATTTTGTTTCAGCTTGTACTTCGTTTTTATTTGAAGTTATAGAGCAAAGTATCATCAATGCTAATTCTAATTGTAGTCTTTTATTAGAACTTGTCTTATATTGTACATCACATCTGGTGATTATTTCAAGTGCTTTTAATAAAAAATCTTGTGGACAGGCTTTTGATTGTTCTTTATATTTTTCTTTAATACTTTGGCTTACTTCTAAAAGTTTTAAAGTAGAAACATCTTTACAAACGAGTAAATTTCTTATATGTTCGGCTAAACCACCAATAAAATGCTGTCCTTCAAATCCTTTTTCAATGATTTCATTTAGTAATAGAAGTGTGCTAGGAATGTTTCCACCTAGTAAATATTCTGTGATAGTAAAATAATAATCATAATCCAATACATTAAGATTGTCAATTACAGATTTATAGGTAATGTGATTTCCTGAAAAGCTAACAATTTGATCAAAAATAGAAAGTGCATCTCGCAAAGCGCCATCAGCTTTTTGAGCTATCACATGCAATGCTTCTGTTTCTACAGTAATGTTTTCGTTTTGTGCAACAAATGCAAGATGGTTTGCAATATCTTCAACAGTTATTCGGCTGAAATCAAAAATCTGACAACGTGAAAGAATAGTTGGAATAATTTTATGTTTCTCTGTAGTTGCGAGTATAAATTTTGCATAAGCAGGAGGTTCTTCAAGTGTTTTTAGAAAAGCATTGAAAGCAGCAGTTGACAACATGTGAACTTCGTCGATAATATATACTTTGTATCTTCCTATTTGAGGAGGGATACGAACCTGGTCAACTAAATTGCGAATGTCTTCTACAGAATTGTTTGATGCTGCATCTAATTCATGCACATTAAAAGAATTTGACTCATTAAAAGATTTGCAGGATTTACATTTATTACAAGCTTCGGTATTTTCCGAAAGGTTTTCGCAATTGATTGTTTGGGCAAGTATTCTGGCACAAGTAGTTTTTCCAACTCCTCTTGGACCGCAAAAAAGAAATGCCTGTGCAAGATGGTTGTTCTTTATAGCATTCTTTAGGGTGTTGGTAATGGTGTTTTGTCCAACAACAGTATCGAAAGTTGCAGGGCGATATTTTCGTGCCGATACAATAAAATTATCCATTATTAAAAATTAAACTTTGAAAAGAGGAACAAACCTACAAGTTTTTTTGCAATTAAACAAAGTAAAAGCATTTGATTTACTCTTCTTCTAATTGAATTTCTTCATTTATAGTGATTTTAATTGTGTCCCTTTTTTCTGTATATGAACGTATTAATTTTATTTCTTTATTTTTGAGTTTTACTATCTCGTAAAAATAAGGATTATACTCACTTAAAGTATATGTATTTGTTGGACTGTAAACTATTGAGGTAGGTTGAAATGCCACAACTTCTTTGTTTTTATATTCTTTGGCTTTATTCTTGTCAACAAAATACCAATTACCGTTTTCTATCATAGATATGGTTGTATCAAAAGGACTTTTGCAAAAAAGTTTCTCATCAATTTTGTATGTACCATTTTTATTTATACTATATTCAGAAACATATGTTCCAGTATACATAATATTATTAATACTATTTATTTCTTTAAAAGTGCCGTCAGTTAAAGATTTTGAATGGATATATGTAGTAATATCATTTTGTGATTCTTTATGGTCATGTTTAAATTTTTTAACAACCCATTCACCACATAAACGTTGTTTTCTGGTATGAATTGAAAAGAAAGAATCTTCTTCGCCTTTTCTACATGCAGAAAATGTTAGAAAAGAAATTAACGACAATAATATTATTCTATTTTGCATATTTTAAAATATTAAAAATCTTGATCTTCTGGTATCATAGTAATTATTTCGTCTTGATACTCAGTATATTCATCTGAAGGATGGTTATGGATATAACTGTAATTGCTTTTTAGAACTATTTTTTTATTTCTCAATTCAGTGATAAGATAAACGTAAGGATTTCTATTTTCACTTTCATAATTAACAACATTTTGATATGTATATTTGGTTGGTTGAAATGCAATACATTCTTTGTTCTTGTATTCGTTGTTTTTATTTTTATTAAGAAAGTACCAAAATCCTTCTTCCATAGAAACCCTACTAGTCCCATTAGTTATAGTTATTGTTTTTGAAATACTATATTTACCATCTTTCTTAATGCTAAAATACCAATAATATGTGCCTTTACTTATATAGTTGTAATAATCATCAGAAAAATTAATTTCGATTTTGCCGTTGTTATAATTGTGGTAATAGGCATTATAAGGTGGGTTTTTGTATCTAATTTCTCCTTCTGACACTTTCCACTCACCTATTATTCTTTTTTCTCTGGAATAGATTGAAAGAAACGGATCATCTTCTCCTTTTTTACAGGCAGAAAAAGAAAGAAGTGAAATTAATAACAATAATGATATTTTATTTTGCATATTGTATATATTTATAGACCTTAGTCTTTTGGTATCATCGTAATCATTTCATCCCAATAAGCAGTTTGACCATATATTGGATGGGTGTTTTTATTATTGTGAATTTTTTCTATAACAATTTTCTTATTTCTTAGTTCTTTAATAGAATAAATATTAGGATTCCCTTTTTTTATATCATAACTTACTACATTGTTGTAAATATATTTTGTTGGTTGAAAAGCAACACGTTCTTTGTTTTTATAACCATCATCATTAAAAAGAAAATACCAAGTACCTTCCTCAATAAATGTTAGGGTTTTATAGTTATGTAAATTTATTGTTTTTGAAATACTATATTTGCCATCTTTTTTAATACTGAAATACCAATAATAAAGTCCTTCAGCAATATAATTGTAATAATCATCCGAAGTATAAAGGAATATTTTATTATTATTGTACTTTTCATAATAGGCATTATTTGGTGGGTTTTTGCATCTAACTTCACCTTCAGACACTTTCCACTCACCTATTATTCTTTTTTCTCTGGAGTAGATTGATAAAAACGGATCGTCCTCTCCCTTTCTACAACTGGTAATTATGTTTAATATTAGTGATAACAATACCAGTATTGCTATTTTTTTTGGATACATAGTTTGTTTTAATTTCAAAAGCAGTAGATTGTTTTAACTTATTAGAACATTATTGAGTTGTTAAGAAATGCCAAAAGTATTAAAATATTAGAAAAAATAATAAAAATAAAATCAATCATTTCTTAAGGTTTTTTTTGCAACAATCAATTTTATTGTGAGGAAAACTAAAATAATTATTCATTTACTATCACATTTGCATAAATTTTGCGTTATATTAGCATATTAATAAAATCTAAATTTATATTCAATGAAAAAAGCAACTTTAGTTTTAGTATTTATTATGATGGCAATCTTTACTTTCGGACAAATTAAAATTGCAACCGATAAAGATATTGTCGCTTTCAAAAAATCAGCAACCCTTCTTGTGCTTGACGATGATAACATGACAGAATACAACGACGTTATTAAAGCTTGTATGAATACTTTTTGGAAGATAACTCCTTTTGAAGTAATTAATGTTAATGATTTTGAGAAAAAGAGAAAAGACCCAAAATATTCATTTATTATTTTATCAGAAGCTTCTATTAAGCATTTTAACGACTTCTACAATTTCAATATATTAAATTTTGTATTGGGATGCAGCACAGGGACAATTGATGATATGCCAGATTTGGGTTCTGTCCCACTTTCATATGTTGATGTGGATGAAGAGTCTTATTTATATAAAATGGGTGCTTTTCTATTGTATATGCAATTGAACATAACCAATTCTGCTTTGAATGAAAACATAAAAGTTCAGAATCTAAAGGATGTTTGTTCCCCTGAATTGAAAAATAAAGAGTTGTGGTTTGTAAAGGAAGATCTTGCAAATGAAGTAAATACTATCGAAAAGATTAAAAAAATATACCCTTATACTGTAAAAATTGTTAGCACTGAGGAAATAGAAAAAGCGATTAATGAAAAGAATCCCAATGTCGCATTTTTACATAAGGTTGGTCCTGAAGATCCTGAAAAAAACTATGGCTATTGTATGAATTTTATTATAACTGCTAAAGAAGGACAACTACTTTATGCAAACGATCATAAAATTGAAGCAAATGAGCCTGATGCTTTTCTTGCTAAAGATTTTAAAAAGATGGCAAAGTAAATTATAATGGTTCTGTTTTTAAGATAATATAGAAGAATTTTTGACCACAATTCAACAAGAATGTGAGTTTGTTTGTTTTTTTTCTTTAAGAAATCTTTGTGTCTTTGAGCCTTGGTGGCGTTATTAATTTGATTTTTACAATATTCTAAAACAGAACCATTATAATTGTTGATTTTTTTCTATGCGTATTTTTACTATAGAATTATAGTAAAAACCCTGAATCGAACAAGTATTTATGCTGTTGAGATAATTTTAATCAAAACATAATTTTGTTAATTCAACCAATTACTCTATTCCCATGGAAAAAATAATTATTATTGAAGATGAAAAGTCTTTAAGAGAAAACCTGGCAACTTTCCTCGATCTTGAGGGTTATGAAACGATTGTTGCAGAAAATGGTGCAGAAGGATTAGAAAATATCTATAATTCATCCCCCGATTTGATTTTTTGCGATATAAATATTCCTATAATTAATGGTTACGAGGTGTTTAATCTGCTTCGGAAAAATAAAAAAACAGAATTGATTCCATTTATTTTTATGACTTCCAAAACACAAAAATGGGAAATTAGAAAAGGAATGGATCTTGGAGCTGATGATTACCTTACCAAACCTTTTACTTTAGATGATTTTTTAAATACCATTAAAACGAGAATAGAGAAGAAAAATAAAATTGAAAAAATAAATGAAGAAAAATATCAGCAAATTTTAGAAAAGACCTCTGTTGGTATTTTTATTTTGGAAAATAATAAATTTAACCATGTCAATCAAAAATTTACAGAAATTACAGGTTATGATAATAAAGAAATAATAGGTAAATCGTTTGAAAGTATTATTAGAAAGGAATATATTTTTGCCGACTTAAAAATGTTTAAAAATAACATTGAGAATGAAAAAAACATTAATGATATTTACTACACATATAAGTATCAAAAAAAAGTTTATATTGAAGTTAAGGAAAACGAAAAGATATTTAAGGATAAAGAATCAAGTTTTTATACCATATTAGACGTTACCGATAAGTTTAAGAATGAAGAGTTAACAAAAAATATTGAACTTTCCAACCACTCTGCCCAAAAGAAACAAGAGTTTTTGGCAAAAATGAGTCATGAAATACGCACACCTATGACAGGAATAATTGGTATCGTGGATTTGTTGCTCGAAACGGATTTAAACAAACAGCAAAAAGAATATACCCAAATAATAAAAAGCTCTTCTGAGTGCCTTCTCAATATATTAAACGATGTTCTACTTTTGTCGAAAATAGAATCTGGAAAGTTTGAGTTGTTTCCAACACTTTTTAATCCGGAAATTTTACTTAATGAAATTAAATCCTTGTATGAACCTTTGGCTAAACCAAAAAAAATAAAAATAGACATTTTTATTGATGAGGATATTCCAGGTGTTATTTATGCTGATATTAATAAAATTAAGGAGGTTTTAGCAAATTATATTTCAAATGCTATTAAATATACAGATACAGGTAGTATTACTTTGAAATTTTCAAAAGCTGAAAAGGTCAAGAATAATTTCAAGTATAAAATATCAGTAATAGATACAGGCATTGGAATTGATAGTGAAAGTCAATATAAGCTATTTAGAGGGTTTTCGCAATTAGATAATAATATTTCAAGAAATATTAGTGGTACAGGATTAGGCTTAACAATCTGCAAAGAGATTAGCAAAGTAATGGGTGGTGAAGTTGGTCTTATAAGTGTTATTGGAGAAGGAAGTGATTTTTGGTTTACTTTTGTTGCAGAAAAAATAGATAACATAGAACTCCCAATTGCTAAAAATATTGCAATTAAAAATACCGCATTGCATATAGGACTTAAAGTACTGGTAGTTGAAGATTTGTTTGTAAATCAGAAAGTTATTTCAATGATTTTAAAAAATGCTGGATGCGAAGTGGATATTGCTAAAAATGGATTTGAAGCCCTTAAACTATTTAAGGAAAATAAATACGAAATTATTTTAATGGATATACAAATGCCCGAAATGGATGGTGTTGAAACTTTAAATGCACTCAGAAATAATTTTCAAAATGTACCACCAATAATCGGACTCAGCGCCCATGCAATGGAAGGAGATTCTTTAAAATATATTAATTTAGGGTTTGATGACTATCTTACCAAGCCAATATTTGCCAATATTCTTTATAAAAAACTTGCTGAATGGGTATCAAAAAAATAATTAAAAATTTTCATAACTGTTTCGGCTTTTTTTTATATAATCCCCAAATAAAAATCCTTAGACACTTGAAGTAATGGTATTAGAGGTTTTTTGAAGTCCTGTATAATTATTCGACTGAATTATAATAAATTTTTTGGTGTTATTCAGTGCTCCTGCCTACCGGAAAAGTGAGTGCTTTGATGACTTAATTAGTGTCAGCATGAAAACACCAAATTTTACTACAAGCATTAATGTAAAATATGTATGTTGTTTTTTGAATATCAGTAATTATTATCCCGAATTCAGGTTAATAATATTACAAACTGACAGGCTTTCTTTATAGAATTTATTCCAGATTCTTCACCTATTCTAAATTATTGGTTTTAATTTATGTTTATTAATTGATTCCGCCTCAGTTTTTACAAAGTTATAATGAAATATTTTGTATCTTCTTAAAAATGTTAAAAGACAAGGTGTTATTTTTGCTTAAATGAATTATCAACAATCCCGATATCCTTTATTGAGTTTGGTTGAATTTATTTTTTTGATTATTGTTATTTTTTACTTAGGTTTGTATATTATAAATCATTATTTAATTCATATTAATATTATTATTTAAGCAGCAAATATTCTTTGAAAGAAATATAGAATATGAATAACAAAACCATAAAAGTTTTAATAGTTGACGATTCAATAATATTTCGGAAAATACTGGAAGAAACCATTTCTGGTATTGAAAATACCGAGGTAATAGGTTCTGTGTTCAGTGGTAAAAAAGCTATAGAATTTATAAATTCTAAGAAAATACCTGATATTATTACGCTCGATATGGAAATGCCAGAAATGAGCGGACTTGAAACATTAAAAGCAATACGTGAATTAAAATCAACAAATAATGAGTTGAAAAAAATAAAAATAATTGTTGTTAGTTCACAAAACCAAAAAGATGCAGATACAGCTATTGAAGCACTAGATAATGGTGCATTTGATTTTATTTCAAAGCCAAAATCTACAGATATTAAAGATAGTCTGTCAATATTACGTACTCAACTTATTGAAAAATTTAACTATATAACGGAAAGACCAATAAAGAATCCAAATATATTATCAAAAGTATTTAAAAAATCAAATGAGATAATTTTAAAATCAAATCATGAAATTGAGATTATTGCTTTTGGAGTTTCTACAGGGGGGCCCAAAGCTCTTTTTACAATAATACCTGAATTATCTAAAAGAATTGATTTGCCAATTCTTATAGTTCAGCATATGCCACCTGAATTTACAAAATCTTTAGCTGATAATTTAAGTAAAAGATGCAATCATAAAGTTATAGAAGCTAAAGGAAATGAATTAATTCAGAACAAGCATATTTATATTGCTCCTGGAGGTAAGCATATGGTTGTGAGAAAAAGCTCTGAAAGCAAGATTTTAATAGGTATTAATGACAATCCACCTGAAAACGATTGTAAACCTTCGGTTGACGTTCTTTTTAGATCGCTCGCTAACGTTTATGGTAATAAGGTTATTGCTTCAATTTTAACTGGAATGGGGTCTGATGGTGTTAAAAGTCTTGAATCTTTGAAAAGAGTTGGAGCTTATGTTATAGCTCAGGACGAGGAAAGTAGTATTGTTTGGGGGATGCCAGGTAGAGCTGTTGAATCTGGAAATGTTGATAAGATTCTACCACTTAATAAAATACCATCAGCAATTGAAGATATTATAAACAATGAATAATGAAGACAACATAAATTAGTAGAAATTATATATATATGGAACAAAAAATATCATTTGAAGATTTTGTTTTTATTAGAGATTTTATCCATAAGATTAGTGGAATCTACCTTGATTATGAAAAAGAATATTTAATTAGACAACGAATTGAGCCTATTTTAAAAGATATTAAAGTTGATAATTTTACTGAATTTTCAAAAATAATTAAAGATGGCAGGTCAATAAGGTTTAAAGAATCTATAATATCAGCAATAACTACGAATGAAACATCTTTTTTTCGTGACGATCATCCTTTTAAAACATTTTATAAATTTATAATGCCAAAACTTATCAGTAAGTTAAGGCTTATTAAAGATTCTAAACAAAAAATATCACCCAAAATACGAATTTGGAGTGCTGCTTGTTCCACAGGACAAGAACCCTATAGTATAGCTATGCTAATAAATGAATATTTATTTAAAAATGCAATATTTAACATTACTAAAAATGATTTTTATATTCTTGCAACAGATATTGATGCGCCTGTTCTTAAGAGTGCTGTTAATGGTGTGTACGATCAAATGGCTATTTCAAGAGGGCTTTCTGAAGAACGACTTAAGAAATATTTTACCCCTATTGGAAATAAATGGGAATTGAAAAATGAATTAAGAGAAATGGTCGATTTTCAAAAATGTTCTTTACATGAAGGTATTTCTACTGCCCGTTTTGGTGGTGTTTTCGACGTAATTCTTGCTCGTAATGTGTTAATATACTTTGATGTTAAAACCAAAGATGATATCCTTGCTAAAATAAATCAATTAATGATGGATGATTGTTTTTTAATTCTTGGTGCAACAGAAAATCTCTACGGAATGTCTGATAAATTCGAATCTTATAATGTTGATAATACACTTTTATTTAAAAAGAAGGGTTTAACAATTAAACCTAAAGGATTAAATTGATTTTAATTTATGAATGGCTTTATTTTACTTATTACTCAGGATGTATTTGTTAAAAAGATTATACAAACTTCTTTAGATAAAAAAAATATAGTTTTAATTCATGTTAATACAGAAGAAGAGCTGATTGTTAAGTCAAATCAGCTACCTATTGATGCTGTAATTATTGATGTTGCTATTGAAGACCTGATCGATATTACTGAATTAATTAGTAATTTTAAAAAAAATATAAATTATAAAAATATTCCTTTAATTTTATTAGTAGATGATTTTTCATTAGAAAGGTATCAAAACGACAAAAATATTTCAATGTTCTATTTCAGAAACCTAAGTGAATTAGACTTAATGGTTTTTTATATCAATACAATTTTATCTACCAGAAAGAAAACAGAATTTTCAAATTCAGATAATGAAAACACTAATGAATCTGGCAATAATATTCAAAATTCAAAAAAAATTATTGATGAACTGGCAATAGTCTCATCTGATTTTCAGAAAGCGCATATATTGCTTGCTGATGATAGCAAATATATAAGACGCTTTATTACCAGAGAAATTGAAGAGCAAGGTTATACTTCCGACGCATTTGCCAATGGTCAGGAACTTCTAGATTATCTATACGAAAACAATATTGGCGATATTATTATTCTTGATAATCACATGCCTGTAAAAGATGGAATTACCACTCTTAAAGAATTGAAAAGCCATCCTAAACTTAAAAACCTCCCTGTTCTCTTTTTATCTGCTACTACAGATAAGGAACAAGTTGTAAAAGCACTGGAACTTGGAGCTGATGACTATATTGCAAAACCTTTTAATAATGATGAATTTATTGCGCGTATTAGAGTTCATTTACGAATTGATATATTAAAAAAACAACTGTACGAGAAAAATCGGATGCTCGAAAGGATGAACAAAGATATAGAAGCCGAAAAAGTTAAAACTGACAGACTTTTGTTCAATACTCTACCTAGAAAAATTGTTGAAGATCTTAAAAAATATGGGAAAACCGAGCCTGAAACATTTAAAAATGTAACTGTTTTCTTGTCAGATATTGTTAGTTTTACCAAGTTGTCTGCTTCAATTGAACCGGTTGTTTTAATTAATGAATTAAATGATTTGTTTACAGAATTTGATAATATTATGGAAGCTAATAGCTGCGAGCGTATCAAAACCATTGGAGATGCTTATCTTGCTGTTTGTGGTATGCCAGAGAAAAATCCTGAACATGCAAAAAATATTATCAATGCTTCTATTGATATTGTTAATTTTTTGAAGGGAAGAAATAAACATGCTAAAATTCCCTGGTTTATTCGTATAGGTGTGCATACAGGAAATGTCGTTGGTGGTATAGTTGGTATAACAAAATATATTTATGATATATTCGGTGATACTATAAATACAACTGCACGAATGGAAAGCAGTTCTGAACCTATGAAAATTAATATTTCTGAAATGACATATAACCTTGTATCAAAGGATTATAAGTTTGTTACACGTGAACCAATTGAAGTTAAAGGAAAAGGCTTGATGAATATGTATTTTATTGATAATAATTAGCAATAATGGCTATTCCAATTTCAATTGTTTTATTTTTTCAACTCATTTGCCTTAAATATGAGTGGTAATAAGTGTTCAATGCCTTCAACAATAAATATTTTTCCTGTATTACCTTTTAAGATAATTCGGATTTTCTTATTGTATTTGTTTTCATATTCAGCTAAAACCTGACGGCACGAACCACAAGGAGTAATCGGTGTATCTACATTAATTATTTTCGACTTTGCTGTAACTGCAACTGCAACTATTGGAATATCCGGATAATTTGCCGATGAGTAAAATAATGCGACTCTTTCTGCGCACATTCCTGATGGATATGCAACGTTTTCCTGATTGTTTCCACTTATAATAGTGCCGTTTTTGAGTAATAATGCAGCACCAACAGAGTAGTTAGAATAGGGAGAATATGCTTTTTCAACTGATTTCGTAGCCTCTTCCATCAATGAACGATCACTTTGATCCAATTCTTCAATTGAATCATACTCATAATAATAATTGTTCAATAAAACTTTTCTCATACTATACTCTTTTTGGAAAGTTTAAACTTTAGTTGTTATACAAAGATACAATTCAAATAATAATTCAACACTTATTTAAATTAAATTTTAATTAATACAATTTTGATTGATACCCAATATGTAATTTTTAATAATATCTAGTGTTATTGAAGTTTCTGAACCCATAAAGCCTGTTATATCTTTATATGTTATCGTTTTTTTGTAATCACTAAGGTATTGATTGGCAATTGATATGTAGGACCAATGCCATTTTTCTTCTTCATAGCCATTAGGTCTTAAATTGTTTTTTTCGTTATATGGCTGGCAAAATCCATATGTAGCAGCATTGGTCATCAACCATTCATAAACTTTATTCCCTTTCTCAGAAGAAAAATAATCTTTGTTAATACTATTGATGTCTATATCAGTACCCCAATGATGACGAGATGTTCCTGGCATTGAACTGTAATTCAATATTATTTTAGCCCTTTCATTTGGATCTTTAACAGTTAGTGAAAGATTTTCGCCGTTCACCAGTTTATTTCCTGTCCATTTTGCTTCCCATATTGTCTTTTGCTCATTGAAATTTCGGGTTGCTGATACAATTATAAGGGTTATTCCATCTTTCAAAGCAGCAATTCTCATCTTCAAAAAAGCTTCATATACTTCTTTTTGAAGATACATGTCTTCTTTGTTGCCATATTGTGCTTCTACTTTTACAAAGTTTTTTTCTGATTTATAATTAAACTGTCCTAACAGATATTTCTTATCTATAGTATTGATAATTTTCATTTCAGACTTGCAAAAGAATTTATTATTGTTTGTTTGTCCACTAATTAAAAATGTAAAAAAAACAAATAGTATTGAAATTACAAATGAGATTTTATGGGATATGATGCTTGGTTTCAAGAAATGATTTAATTGTTTTCACAAAGATACAATAAAAGTTTAGTGGACTTTTCTTATTATTATAATTATAACCCAAAATATGTGATGTTAATATTTTTCTTTTTTCTGTTATTTGTTGTTAAACCATTATTTTTGTTTTTGATTAATAACTTTTTTATAATTTGCTAATAATTTTAAGCATAACAATATGAATAAACAAACTGAAAGATTATTGCTATTTTATATTATTATTTTTTTTACAGGTTTTTCTTTTTTGGTCTTTGAGGTGAGTTGGTTCAGAATGTTGTCATTGGTGATTGGAGCAACTGTTTCTGCATCTACAATTGTTCTTGTAGCCTTTATGTCTGGCTTTGGTGTTGGGGCATTTTTTTGGGGGAAGAAAGCTATTTCTTCCCATAATCCGATAAAATTACTTTACTATTTGTTTATTACAATAGGTACTTTTGGGTTTATAAATTATTTTCTTATCAACAATTTTATTCCGAAACTTTATACTTCATTTGGTGTAATAGGTTTTTCTGTCAACTTATCCGAATTTCTGGTTTTTCTTATTTCTGTTTTAATTTTATTTCTGCCTGCTTTTCTTATGGGAGGAATTTTACCAGTCGTATCTAAAATAATAATATACTCAAACAACAAACTTTCAAGTCAAATGGGAAAGTTGTATGCATCAGAAACAATAGGAAGTGCATTTGGCGGATTTTTTACCGGCTTTTTCCTTATTGGTAGCTTTGGTCAGAAAAGTACAATTTTTGTTGCAATAATCATCAATTTATTACTAGCAACGATTTTGTTATTTTCTAAAAGGCTTTACTATATTCCTGCCTCTGATGAACCTGTATTGGAAGTAATTTCAGATAAAAAAAATCAATCAAAGCAAAAGAAAACAACAGAGAAAGTCAATCTTTCGCTTTTAAATAAGAAAACAGCTATACTTGCTGCATTTATTTGTGGGTTTGTTGTGGTGGGTATGCAGGTAGTATGGATAAGAGTTTTTAGAATATACATGACCAATACAAGTTACACTTTTTCTCTTATTGCATCTATGGTGATACTGGGGTTGTTTATCGGTAGTTGGCTTTATACCAGAAGGGGTGAAAAAATAAAAGAACATAGTTATGCCTTATTAAAACTTATACTTTATATTGCTTTCTTCTTATTGTTTGGTTTTTTTATTTTATTAAAACTTCCTTCTCTTTTGTTTTTCCCTTTGGGCAATCTGCAGGAAGTTCATATTATTAGAATTATTATTATTCCTTTAATATCTTCATTATTTATTATTATTCCTGTAACACTTATTTCAGGATATATATTTCCACTTGCCTGCACGATATATACTTCCGATTACAAAGATATAAGCAGGAATATCGGACGGATTTTGTTATCAAACACTGTTGGTAGCGTTTTAGGACCATTGTTTGCTGCTTATTTTCTTATTCCATTGATGGGTGCGGGTTTATCAATAATTGTCTTCTTTTTCATTTTGTTGATATTTGCATTGATTATTATTTTTAATATACAAAACGCAAAAAAAATCAATACACTGAAGCTTTCAATTATTGTTTTAAGCTGCATAGTCTTAATAATTCTTGTATTGCGACCTAAGGTATATATTCTTCCTCCTTCATTTAGTAAATATCAGAAACAAATTCTGGCATACAAAGAAACTGTTGAAGGAACTTTTGTTGTGGGTAAGGAAGTAAATGGTGAAAATATTGTATTGTCAACTTATGTTAACAATAGCTCTGTGATAGGTTCGAGTTATGATGCTATTAAGGCTGTTAAAATGGTTGGACACATTCCTTTTTTTACTGGTTTACAATGTAAAGATGCTTTAATTGTTGGCTTTGGAATAGGTGTAACAGCATCAGCCATCGCATCTCATCCCGAAGTTAAATCTATTGATTGTGTTGAATTGGTTGCAGGGCTTAAAAATGCTGCTCATTATTATAGCGATTTGAATAATAATATTGAACGCGATTTCAGACTGAAGATATATTCGGGAGATGGTCGCCACTATCTGCAATCTACTACTAAAAAATACGATCTTATATCAAGCGATCCTACCCATCCTATTTTAGGTTCTGGAAACATCTATACCCAGGAATATTTTGAACTTTGCAAAGCACATCTAAACAAAAGTGGTATCGTATCACAGTATCTTCCATTGCATAAATTAATGCTAAATGATTTTTTAGGAATAATTAAGACATTCCATTCTGTTTTTCCTAACACAACTGTTTGGATAGGTCATTATCATGCTATTCTTATAGGCTCTACAGGAACAATGAAAATTGATTTTGCCAAGTGGACCGAAAATATTTCCAAATCAGTTAAAGACATTTATTTCTATAACGAACCATACCATGTTGCTGCATGCTTGGTATTAGATAGTGCCCAGATAGAAAAATTCCCCAAAGATATAAAGATAAACACCGATGATCGTTCTTATGCCGAATTTTTTGCGCTTTCCTCCTTTAATTCCGATAACCTTACCAAAAACCTACATTATTTATCGCAAAACAGGGGAGGGGTAGACCGGGTATTTTACAATATTCCCGATAAAACCAAAATGGATAGGTTTGTAAAAGGAAACACCTTACTAACGGATGGACTTTATTATTTTTTACTAGGAAATATGCAGGAGTATAGAAAAAAGTTAGAAACTGCCTGCATAGAAAATCCCGAAGATCAGGAATTTCCTTTTTTAATTAAATTCTATTTTAGATAATACAAAACTTATTATAGAGTACACTAAAAAAACAACAGATTTAGGAATTGAACTTCACTATTTTAAGAGGAAACTCTTATATTTTTTTTAATAATAGTTTAAATTGTTGGTTTTTAAGGATTAAAACCATTTCCCGAAAATAATTTTTATTCCAAAATGATTTCCCCACTTAGTTGTTCCGCTGTCATACCAAAAATGAGTAGCCCCAAATTGAATAGAAAAAGAAAGGCTATATTTATCATCAAAAAGCAAGTTGTATCCTGGTTCAATCCATAATCCAAAATTAGTATGTTTTTCCATCAAATTCCTTGTAATTCCAAATCCTGGAGCAACAAAAAAACCCTTTGATGGTATTAATTTATCCGTTTTTTTTATTATGAAATGAGGAAAAGCGGTTTGAAAACCAATATGACTAAAAGAACTAGTAGATTTTCTTATACCATAATTCACTATTGATATAATTCTAATATCAACCCTTTGTGAAATGGTTTTCTGATATACTATTGGAAAAACATTTATATCAAATTCACCTTTTTCGTAAAATGGTTCAACTGTTACAGATGGATTTAGCCCAATAAAATTGATTGATTTTTTTTTCTGTGAATAAGATTCTGCTATTGTTATTAAGCAAAATAATATTAGTAAAACAATTTTTATAAATAAACTCCTCATTTAGTTTCACTTATTATTAATTAACCCTTAATTGTTATGTGTACGTTAAATGGCATTATTCTAGCCTCCAAAACTAAAAAACAAAAAGAGAACTACAAATTTTCTTGAAATTCAAATCACCAATATATCAATACAAAATACATTCAATTATTTTTTCACCAGTTTATAAAACTTCTCTTTGTAAGCATCTCCAACAGGTAAAATCTTATCAGCAATGTAAACTCTATTGTTCTCTATACAGCTTATTTTCGATAGAGACACAGCATAAGATTTATGAATGCGTGCAAACAAATGTTCGGGAAGCATGGTACAGAGTTCGGTAAATGTATAGGGGGTGAGGATTTTTTTTTGTGGGGTGACAATGCATCGGTAGTCGCGCATGCCTTCTATGTATATAATGTCGTTCGTATCTATTTTGAGGATGCGGTAATCTGATTTTACAAATATAAATGAACTTGCAATCGCTTCATTGGCAAATGGGGTTTGGGGCTTTATTTTTTGAACTGCCTGGAGAAAGCGTTCGAATGAGTATGGTTTGAGCAGATAATCGGTAACATTGTAATCGTAACCTTTGAGTGCATACTGGCTAAATGCAGTGGTGAGGATGACATGGGGTTTTTGGGGTAAGGCATCGAGCAGTTGCAAACCACTAATGCCATCCATTTGAATATCGAGAAATAAAAGCTGTATGGGGTTGCTTTGCAAAAAGGACAATGCCTGCATGGGATCGGTAAATTGTCCCTTTAGCTCGAGGGCTGGGGTTTGGTTGATGAATAAAACCAATTTCTCGAGGGCAGGAGGTTCGTTTTCAATGGCGATACAGCTAATGCTCATGAATACTGTTTTTTGAGGCTGAATAATTTGATGATGTCTTCCTTATTGTTTAATAATCAAAGATACAGAAAAAATATTTCTCTGCTTGGAAATATTCAAATCATAATTATGCCGATAAAGCAGGTCGAGTCGCTTTTTAACATTTTCGAGTCCAAGACCACCCATCTCTTCTACTTTTTCTTTGTTGGTGTTATAGCTGTTTGTGCATTCAAAACGGATAATATTACCAGACTGTCGCAAGCTAACATTTACCACGGGTAATGATCCATTGTAATGAGCATATTTACAAGCGTTTTCTACAAAAGGAATAAACAATAGCGGGGCAATTTGCTCTTCTTTTTTTTCAATATCAAATGAATAATGAATATAATCGGCTTCTGTAAAACGGATTTTTTGTAAAACAAATACATTTTCCAAATGTTTTGCTTCCTTTTCTATGCTAACACTTTCGCCTTTCGTTTGATAAAGCATATAGCGCATAACTTCCGACAAGGTGATAAGCATATTTGAAGCTTTTTGTGGCTGAGAATGTATAAATCCATCGATATTGTTGAGTGTATTGAAAAGAAAATGAGGATTTACCTGCGAACGCAAAGCCTCTAGTTCGAGTTTGAGGTTGCGTTTTTCGAGTTCGGTTCGCATACCGGCAGATTCAATCCAACGAATAAAGCCTCGTAATAAGCTCCCGCAATTTGCAATGATGTAGGTTCCTCCGGTTGTGGTTAACGCCCAGGATGTCTCCAAATTATACTCGTGGGTAAATAGAAATAGTTTGGTGATAATAATAAAAACAAAGGAAATACCCACCACGCTGATAATCGAATAAACAAAATATCTTAAAAAGAGGTGCTTTTCGATGAAGCGATACAAAAAAAAGTAGAAGAAATAGAATGCTATGGCAGCCCAAATGGCAGCGACCACCAAAGCGTCGAGGTGTTTATAAATGAAGCCAGGTCCTTCGGTCATTTGAAAACTCATTACTCCCGACAGTATAAAAAATACTACCCAAAAGAAGAGATGAAGTATGATTTTTAATATAATATTCATTTTT
>DYDE01000155.1 GCA_020718065.1 Marinifilum sp.
AATCTGCGCAATCTGTGGCTAATATTACCCAGATACCTCGAGGCTCTGCCTCGGGCTTATTCATTTACTATAGTAAATTATTTAACTGTTAGTTCAATACTAAGTTGAAAATTCGGATTAACATGCTCAAGTAAATTTAGCCAATATTATTATATTTACTAATTTTGATAAAATATTAACTAATGGGCAGTTCTTAAAATTCAAAAAAAATAGTTTCCTGCCGATTTTTCAAATATTCGCAGATTTATTTTCAATACGTTGTATTATTTATTTTGCGAAAATCAGCGAAATCTGCGGGAGAAACTTAATTTTTAGAACCCTCCTAATGGTTTTCTCTACAGTATCATTTAATCATAATAACTAAACAAAAAATTTATAAAAATGGGAGCAATCAAAGATATCTATGAACTGGCAAAAGATGGAGTTCGTTTAAAACAGCATGTTTCTGCAATCAAAAGGGCATTAAAAATGGAATTGGAGCTAAATAAAAAACTATTAGATGATATAGCCAAAGACAAGAAAATAGATGATATTAGAAGAAAAAAAATAATTTTCAATCTTTGTATTACCGAATTGGCAGATGCCGTAAAATTTGAAATTCCCTACACCTTGATTTGTGCTAAAACAGTTGATGAAAACATGGTAGGCTCTTTAAATATTCATCGGGTTATTGGTTACAATCTTGAAAAAATGATTGAAAAGCTTTATTTGAAAATTGCCTATCTCCAAAAAGATTGCGATAATGAAAGTCTGGACTTGAATAGCCGGTTAATTTTTGTTTATAAATACAATCTGATTTTGTTGAGGTTGTTATCCTGAAGAATTCACACAACTATTGTTGAAAAACTAAAAAAATGTAAACTAATCAGTAAAAAACAGCAGATCTTCTATTTTTTTTTGTTTCAGCTGTATTATAAAAGATATTTGCAAAATGAATAAAAGCAGTAAAATTATTAAGTTAGGAATTCATCTTTCTATATGGATTGTATTACTTTTATTTCCATACTTGTTAATTCCCAGACAAAATAACAATTTTGTTAATTTTTTCACCCATGCATGGTTTCCTATTATTCAGTATGCGGTTATTTTTTATTTAAATTACATAGTTTTATTAAATAAATACCTCTTTCAAAAAAAATATGTTCTGTATTTTTTTATTAATAGTTTAATTATACTGCTCTTCTTATGGATAAACTGGCAATTTCGTGATGATTTAATGAAAGTTGAAATGCAAGACATGCTTGCACCAAATGATATTAAAAATAATTTTCAAGGAATACCTCAACGATTTATTGGAATGAGACCACCACAAGATAATTTTTTTATTTTTAAAAATTTGTTTTCATTTTTTATACCGATTATTTTTTCAATTGCTGTGAAAGCCACTGAAAATTGGATTAAAACAGAAGCTGAAAAAAAAGAAATAGAAAATAAAAATCTCGAATCTGAACTGCAACATTTAAGATATCAACTACAACCACATTTTTTCTTTAATTCCCTCAATAATATTTATTCCCTTGTAGAAACTTCGCCTTCTAAAGCTCAGGAAACAATTCATAAGTTAAGCAAACTGATGCGATACCTCCTTTATGATACCAAACGTGAGAAAGTAGAATTATCAGAGGAGATTTATTTTTTAAAAAACTACATTCAATTAATGGAACTCCGACATACAGATAAAACCAAAACTGATTTCGTGTTTCCTGAAACAGAAATGGCTTCCTATCAAATAGCTCCTTTATTGTTTATCCCTATGATAGAAAATGCCTACAAACATGGAGTATCTGCTACACAATTATCGCATATTTCATTTAAAATGAAAATAGAAGATAATATTTTATTCTTTTCAAGTGAAAATACTAATTTTCCCAAAAGTTCCACAGATAAAAGCGGTTCAGGTATTGGTCTGGACAATCTGAAAAAACGTTTGGAATTGATTTATCATAATAAATATGAATTAAAAAAAGGTGTAAGTGATAATATTTTTTGGATTACCTTACAAATTGAGATAATTTAAGAGGGTTTCTAAAAATTAGATTTTTTGAGACGGACAAAATTTTAAAACCGGAGTTTACATTAGTAAATGAGGATTTTAATCCCGATTAATCGGGAGAAGTCCAACGAAGAAAAAGCAATTTTTAGAAGTCCCGTTAATTTTTAAAAGCAAGTCAATGACAAAAATAACCTGCCTTTTAGTAGATGATGAACCTTTGGCACTAGGTTTATTAGAAAGATATACCCAAAAAACACATTTTCTTGATTATAAATTCAAATGTAACAGCGCCATCGAAGCTCTGGAAATCCTTAATAACAATTCTATTGATTTGATTTTTCTGGATATTCAAATGCCAGAATTAACAGGCATAGAACTTTCAAGAGTTATAGGAAAAGACACTAGAATAATTTTTACAACAGCATTCACCGAATATGCAATTGAAGGATTTAAAGTAAATGCCATTGATTATCTTCTGAAACCCTTTAATTATGAGGAGTTTTTAAGAGCAGTAAATAAAGCAAAAGAATGGTTTGATTTGAGAAATGCTCATCAAATAACCGAAGTCAATCAAAAGGATTATATTTTTGTTAAATCAGATTACAAACAAGTAAAAATTTTGCTTAATGAAGTGCTATATATTGAGGGTTTGAAAGACTATGTGAAAATTTGGGTTAAAGATAACCCCAAAGCCATACTAACAATTATGAGTTTAAAATCCCTTGAAAATAGCCTTCCTTCAAATAGATTTATGCGTGTTCATCGCTCATTTATCGTGTCGCTAGATAAAATACAATCGGTGGAACGCAGTCAGATAATTATTAATAATACTATTCGTATCAGCATTGCCGAACAATACAAAGATAAATTTAAAGATTTCATTAGTGGTAAATCAATAAGTTGAAAAATCAAAAGTATAATCTGTTTCGGGAAGTGTTTTTATCTGGATCTTCGATACATTTCCACTCAACTTCTATTTCATTTCAATAAAGTATTATTCTAAAATACATTTGCCCACATTTCACAAATATGTTGATCTATGGCAAATAAAATGCTTTTATGTTTTGTAAAATCCAGTAGTTTTTTCATTCTTATAATAATTCTTATTCTCTACTCAGAAACTGTTTCTGCCCAACAAAAAGAATATACTTTCAATAATCAGGGCAATGTATGTTATATGAATTTTGTTTGTTTTGCTCAAAATCTTGAGTATTCCTCTATCAAACGTCCATTTGTTTTTATTTTAGGAAAACAAGGAGAAACAGCTAAAGAAACATATTTAAAAGATACCATTAAAAACTTACCAGCGTTTTATAATTACATGTTTGTTTATATACCAAATCAGGGGGGTAATGCCAGAGGAAAACTTTATTGTTTAAGTTCACTTGCCGGTTTATTAACATACAATTTTAAATATGGTCGCAGCAATCTTTTTCTAACAATTAAAGATTCTCTTATAACACAACCAGATATTAATGAACTTGCACTAAATACTATTTTCAAGACCATCAAGTTATTTGAACCAAAAAACAATAATTTATCCCAATTACCAAACAACAATCTAGTTGATGATTTTAAAGAAAACGTTGTAGCATATGATTTAGTTACTCAAAAAAATGATACCGAATTTGGCAATTACTATATTGAAGAAGATTCTACTGATAATAAAGACAATTCTACAGAGAAACCCCATAAGACATGGCTAGGTCCCCCTTCAGCATTTAATTATACTCTAACGGGTATTGTTCGAGACAAATCTTCTGGTGAAGCACTTCCATTTGCAACTGTATTGGTTAAAGGAACCAATATAGGAGCATCAACAAATACAGATGGTTATTTCACATTGTTAAAAGTGCCTACAGACACAAATACATTAATTGTTCAATATATTGGCTATGATAAAACAGAAATTTTCCTAAGTCCGCAATCTTCCAAAAAAAATTTAATAGTAGAAATTCGACCTTCTATTCAAAATCTTAAAACTGTAACTATCGTTGGTCAAAAAGAAAATGTAATGTTGGTAAATAAAACGGATGTTAGTTTAATTAAAATGACTCCTAAGAAATTAGAGCAATTACCAAATATTGGGGAAAGAGATATTCTACGATCATTTCAATTGATGCCAGGCATTAGTGCATCAAATGAGTCTTCTTCAGGACTATATGTCCGTGGTGGTACTCCCGACCAGAACCTTGTATTATATGATGGGTTTACAGTTTATCACGTTGATCACTTGTATGGATTCTTTAGCGCTTTTAACTCAAATGCTTTAAAAGATGTTCAGCTTTATAAAGGAGGATTTGAATCTAAGTTTGGTGGCAGACTTTCTAGTGTTACCGAAATAACTGGAAAGACAGGTAACCAGAAGAAGTTTAATGCTGGTGCTGATATCAGCTTATTAAGTTTTAATGCTTTTGTAGAGATACCCGTTGGCAGTAAATTTTCTTCTGTTATTGCTTTTCGCCGGTCTTACAAAGGACCTATTTATAATAAAATATTTAAAACTTTTAATAAGAATTCTTCAACTTCATCACCAAAAGGCATGGGGTCAGGAGGAAGGCAAATGCAAAATACTACTATTACCTCATACTTTTACGACTTAAATGGAAAATTCACTTATTGTCCTTCCTCTAAAGATATACTTTCTTTAAGTATCTTTAATGGAACAGACAAACTAGACAACAGCTCTTCTATGAGTGCCCCCTCCTTTGGTGCTTCTAACTCAAATTTTAATATGAGTTCAACCGACCTTACCAAATATGGAAATATAGGAAGTAGCTTAAAATGGTCAAGAAAGTGGAATGATAAAATTTATGGCAATAGTATTCTTAGTTATTCAAATTACTTTAGCGACAGAAATCGTTCACAGGAAAGATCTATGACAAATGAAAGTGGAGAAACAACTACAACTAACAATGGCGTTTTTGAAAATAATGATTTAAAAGACTTTAGCTTTAAAACTGATTATCAATGGGATTTGTTTAATTTTAGTCAACTTCAATTTGGTGGATTTGGAACTTATTTTGACATAAATTACTCCTATGCTCAAAACGACACTTCTACTGTGCTAGACCGCTTAAATAATGCCATATTGGGTGGAGTTTATCTTCAAAATAAAATTAAACTATTTAATGATAAAGTACTGTTTCTTCCCGGAATAAGAGCAAGTTATTTTGAAACAACAAAAAAAATGTACTACGAACCTCGTGCTTCAATATCTTATAATATCACCAAAAAATTGACCTTAAAAGGTTCAACAGGCAAATATTACCAATTTTCAAATCGGGTAACCCGTGAAGACATCATGTCGGGAAGCAAAGATTTTTGGTTGCTTTCTGATGGCAAAACAGTTCCTGTAAGCTCTGCTATTCATTATATAATAGGCCTGTCCTATGAAACTGTTAACTGTCTTTTTAGCGCAGAAGCTTACTATAAAAAAATAAATAACCTAACTGAATATTCTCTTCGCTTTAATCCTAGTCCAATGGGAGTGAGTTATAATGAGAATTTTTTCAATGGATATGGGTATTCAAGAGGAATTGAATTTCTTGCTCAAAAGAAATCTGGTAAATTCAATGGCTGGGTAAGTTATACTATTGGTGAAGCCTGTAATCATTTTGATATTTATTCTGATAGCTATTATCCCGCAAATCAGGATGTAACACACGAATTTAAAGTAGTTTCATTATATCAATATAAAAGATGGGATTTTTCTGCAACCTGGATTTTTGCTACTGGTCGGCCCTATACAGCTCCTTCAGGTGCATATAGTATTACATTACTTGACGGTACTACTCAGGATTTTTTTACAGTAACTTCTAAAAATGGTTTACGATTACCTGATTATCACCGTTGCGACATTTCCGCTAACTATAAATTATTAGCTGGTTCAAAAGGTGATAAAAAAAGAAGAGAGATTGGATATGTTGGTTTCTCTATATTTAACCTTTATAACAGAAAAAACATCTGGTATAAACAATACACTATTGAAGATGGAGAAATACTTGAAACAAATATTAATTATCTGGGAATAACACCCAATCTGACATTATCATTTAAACTTAGATAAAATGGAAAAACATATAAAACTTTTATTGCTTATCTTTTTATTCAGTATTTTTATTATTGGATGCAAAAAAGAAGAAAATAAAGAATTTACGGATACCCCAGTAATAGAATCCTATCTCGAACCTGGAAATTTTTTAATGCTGAACGTTACCCGACAAATACCTTTTTCCTCTAATGTCGTTTATGCTTCTGATGATATAAACAACCTTGTTATAAATACTACATATAACAATTCTCTTCATCTACTTTCATCATTGGGTGATGGTACATATGTTGACAGTTCCACACGCGTATCAGAAGGCGTTAATTATAATCTCACATTTACTTATAATTCTAAAAATGTTTCAGCTTATACTTATATTCCTTCCAAACCTCAAAATATGACACTTTCTTCAACTACAATTACCATCGAGAGAATGGATACAACATCCGGTCCGCCAACCGGAACTATGCCTGATCCAATTGAAATAACCTGGAGTAATTCAGACGCCTCATATTATCTTGTTTTAGTTGAAAATATTGAAACAACACTTGATCCTATCCGAGATTTTGGTGATAAAGAACCTCCAGGAAACAGATTTAGAAAATCACCTACCAATTCAGCATCTGAAGAAATCAGAGCAATGGATTTTCAATATTATGGAACACATCGAATAATTTTATTTCATGTTTTACCAGATTATGCCGCACTTTATAATCAAAACAGCACAAGTTCACAAAACCTGACCAATCCCTCTACAAGCATTGTAAATGGGTATGGAATATTTACCGGATTAAATTCAGATACTTTATTTGTTGAAGTGAAAGAATAATAATAGGAACCATAATGGGAGGGACTTATCTTTACCTTTAGATTATTGGGTAAGCAGAATCTTATAAAATACAGGTCTCTTGATGGGCACTCTCCCTTCTGGTTTATTAAATTTTAATTTCTCTGAATATGAATTGGACTACGACAATTTAAACAATGCAGAAAATTTAAAAATCAGACATTAAAAAAATATTCATTTAAAATCAATTCTTATGAAAACCCCAGTTAAATCAATTTCCGAATCTAAACAAGCTGTGATAGAAAAAATTGAATTTGAAATTTTAGAATATTTGAATCATAACAAAAAAGAAATTACATGTTCTGCCATTTTTGAAGCTTTAAACATAGATTTAGAGGAAGATATTAAAGAAAGGGTGATGGAGAATTTGAAAAAACAACATCTTATTATAGAAAATATCCATCTTTATCATATCAGCGAATTTGGTAAAAAAGTGATAGGTGCACATATTGGACAATAGTTTCCATAATTCTTTTTGACTTTCTATTATTCTATTCGTATCTGAGTGCTTCAATCGGATTCAGCTTTGATGCTTTTCGCGCAGGATACCATCCAAAAAAGATGCCAATTACCGAGCATACTGCAAAGGATAAAATAATGGCATAAGAAGTGATAATTGTACTTAGGTCTGCTACTGCCGCTATTAGGTTCGATAAAAGTATCCCTGAAATTATCCCTATTATCCCAGCAGTTATTGTTAGAACAACTGCTTCGATCAGAAATTGCATCATCACATCAAAGGAGGTGGCTCCAATGGCTAGTCGTATGCCTATTTCTTTCGTTCTTTCAGTAACAGAAACAAACATAATGTTCATAATGCCAATGCCCCCAACCAATAGCGAAATAGCAGCAATACTCGCCAATAAAAGTGTAATGGCTCCGGTGATGCTTTTTGCTGTCTCCATTATTTCCGATTGGGTATTGATGGTAAAATCATTCTCTTCGCCTGGTAATAGTTTATGACTAATACGTAAGCAATAGGTGGCTTCATCTACCGCTTTTTTTACATAGGTATCATTTATTGCAGATATGTATATTTGTTGAATATATTCGGAACCAACAATGCGATTTTGGACACTGGTATAGGGGGCAATGATGATATCATCCTGATCTTGTCCAAAACCACTTTGTCCTTTGTCCTTTAATACCCCAATTACTGTAAATGGAATCGAACCAACACGAATAATTTGCCCCAAAGGGTTTTCATCGTTCTTAAAAAGATTTTCTTTAACAGTTTTGCCTATCAAACACACCTTCGCAGATTTCTTAATATCATCAGTATTGAAAGGTGCACCAGAAACAAGTTTGATATCGCGTATTAAAAGATAATCCTGCGACACTCCCATGATGCTGCTTTTGCAGTTATTGGATGCATATTTAAGCTGGACCGATGACCTAATGACTGGTGATATATATTTAACCATGGTGCTGTAACGTTTGATCATGTCGATATCTTCTATCTTTAAACTTTGTTGAGATCCTGCATCACCTTTTACTCCTTGTGTATTAGTAGCAGAAGGGCTTATCATAATAAGGTTTGTTCCCAGATTTGCAATTCTGGAATTAATATCCGCTTCGGTGCCCTTGCCTATTGATTGCATGATGATAACAGCAGCAACTCCAATAATAATACCCAACATGGTTAGGAAAGTACGGAATTTGTTTTTGCGTAATGCTTTTAATGACGAAATAAAAAGATTGAAAAAGTTCATAGTGCTATGTTTTTAATCTACAATGGGTAATTGGTTGAATTCTTGTTGTGCATTTTTTGGCTGACTATTTATGGTGTCAGTTATTATTTTGCCATCCCGAAAAACAATTTTTCGTTTGGCGAAATCGGCAATATCGTTTTCGTGTGTTACAAGTATAATGGTGGTTCCTTGTTCGTTGAGTTTCTGGAACAGCGCAATAATTTCGTAACTGGTTCTGGTATCAAGGTTGCCAGTTGGTTCATCGGCAAAAATCACAAAGGGGTTATTTACAATTGCGCGAGCAATGGCAACGCGTTGCTGTTGTCCACCCGAAAGTAAATTTGATTTATTGTTGCATCTGTCTTTTAAACCAACCTTTTCCAATGCCTGCAATACTATTTCTTTTCTTTGTTTTCTGTTGTATTGCGATCCATAAAGCAGAGGAAGTTCTACATTTTCATATACAGAAGTTCGTGACAATAAATTGTAAGATTGAAATACAAAACCAAATTTTTCTCTTCTGATCTTAGCTAGTCCTTTGCTGTTTTGCAAGTTTATATCCTTTTCCAGAAAACAATAATTTCCTTTAGTTGGCCGATCCATACAACCTAGTATGTTCATTAAGGTTGATTTTCCCGAACCGGAAGCACCCATAATGGCTGTGAATTCTCCATTGGTGATGGAAAGATTGATTCCTCGAAGTGCGTGTAAGGTGGTGTCGCCCATGATGAAAGTCTTCCAAAGATTTTCTATCTGTATTAGTGCTGTTTGTGACATAATCTTTTTTGTTAATTTTATAAGAGGGCTTCTGAAAATTAGATTTTTCGAGGCGGACA
>DYDE01000029.1 GCA_020718065.1 Marinifilum sp.
AAAGCATTTAACAAAATAGTTGAATCTGCGAAAGCTGAAGGTGTAAACTTCGATGGGGCTTTGGTTCAACAACAGGTATATGGTACTGATCATCGTTTAATATCAGTAAATGGAAAATTTGTTGCTGCACTCGAACGTGTTCCTGCATTTGTTGATGGTGATGGTGTAAATAGTATTGAAAAACTAATTGCTATTGAGAATGATAAAGTTATTCGTCTTGATAATGCCCGTTCGCCTTTATGTAAAATCAAAATAGATGATAACCTTATTGATTTTTTGAAGTTACAAAACATTTCTCTTGATTATATTCCAAAAGAAAATGAGAAAATAATCTTACGCAGGGTGGCAAATATTTCTGCAGGTGGTGTTTCTATAAATGTTACAAATAATATTCATCCTGTAAATGTTCAATTGGTGGAAGATATTGCTGGATATTTCAATGTTAAATGTCTTGGCATTGATGTACTTGCTGCTGATATTTCAAAACCATGGACAGAAGGTAATTTTGGAATAATAGAAATAAATGCCGGACCTGGTGTTTTTATGCATCTTGCTCCTGCTTATGGTGGTTCGGTTGATGTTCCAAAAGTTATTATGCAATCGCATTTCCCAAAACAAGGGAGTGGAAGAATTCCTATTATTGCAACAAATAAATGCTCTAAGTATTTTATTGAACAGCTAATTATTAAGCTAAGAGAAATAAAACCAAATTTATTTTTCTCTTCTCTCACTGAAGAAGGTGTGTTTTTTAATGAAAGATTTTTTCATAATAATCCTGAACACGATCAAAATGTTAAGATTATTCTTCGTAATCCAAAAACTGAATTCGCTTTATTCACACACTCGCTGGATAATATTTACGATTTTGGATTGTTTCATAGAGGGGCTGATATTGTGATACTTGATAATTCGGAATTTGTTGAAGAACACACATTAAGGGAACAATTATTGCCAGATGGATTGTATATTAAAATTAATAAAAATAAAATCGAAATATTTGAAAATGATTCTTTGAAGCATGAGATCAATTTGGAAAATATACAAGAAGTAGATGATAGACTTATTGATTTAATTCAGCCATTTTTGCACGATTTATTATTCAAATATGAATAATAATAATTCAAATTTACATTCAGAAACAATTGATAGGTCTTTCTAATAAAAAAGTTTCTTCCATATACTATTTCTTATTTATCTGATTCTTCTTTTTTATATTTGCACTATTGAATAATTATTAGGTTTTCAATGGAGAATCTGCGCAGAATAAAAAACTGAAACAGTAATATTAAATTTATAATTATGAATATTCATAAGTTAAATAGTATTTTCAAGCCTAAAAGGATTGCTATTATAGGTATTTCTAGTAACCCAAATAGCGTTGGAGGTAAGGTACTGCATAATCTCACAGGTGGAGAATTTCAAGGTGTGGTATATCCTGTTAGTCCAGATTATGAATCTGTTTCAGGAATTTCTTGTTATCCTGATCTGAAAAGTTTACCTAAAACTCCGGATTTAGGAATAATATGTAGTCCCCCAAAGAAAGTTCCTGCATTGGTGAAGGAATGTGGTGAAGCTGGTGTGTTTGGTATTATTATTATGTCTGCCGGATTTAAAGAGACAGGAGCAGAAGGTAAAAAACTAGAGGATGAAATAAAAAGTGTTTTAGCGGAATATAAAGAAATGAGGATTTTGGGACCAAATTGTTTGGGTATTATATCTCCTGGTAGTAAGTTAAATGTAAGTTTTGCGTCTGGTATGCCTAAGGCTGGGAATATTGCTTTTATTTCACAATCAGGTGCGTTGTGTACATCTGTATTAGATTGGGCAATTGAAGGGAAAATAGGTTTCTCGCACGTTATTTCCATCGGTAATTCTATGGATATTGATTTCGGTGACTTGATTGATTATCTTGGTGAAGATGAAAATACAAAATCAATTATACTTTATATAGAATCAATTAGTAATGCAAGAAAGTTTATGACTGCAGCCCGTTCTTTTGCTCGTTCTAAACCAATAATTGCATATAAAGCAGGACGTTTTTTGGAGTCAGCTGAAGTAGCTGCTTCTCATACTGGTGCATTGGCTTCTGAAGATTCTGTATATCGGGCTGCATTTCGTCGAATTGGAATGGCAAGGGTTTATGATATAGGAGATATATTTGATTGTGCTGAACTGATCGGCAGAAATAAAATACCAAAAGGTTCACGTTTGGGAATAGTTACAAATGCTGGTGGACCTGGTGTAATTGCAACTGATGCTTTAATAGCTAACAGGGGTAAACTTGCTAAACTTAGTGAAGAAACTATAGCAAATCTTAATGATAATTTACCACCTTCCTGGTCACATGGCAACCCTGTTGATGTACTGGGTGATGCCCGTTCTAAAAGAATTGCTAAAGCCACAGAGCTGGTGATAAAGGATCCTAATGTTGATGCTGTTCTGGTTATTCTTACTCCTCAGGCAATGACTAATCCAACTTCTACAGCTAAAGTTATTAGTGAGCTTTCCGCAACAACCAATAAACCAGTTTTAACTGCTTGGCTTGGTGGTTTGACAATGAAAGAAAGTGTTAAAATATTTAATGACAATGGTATTCCTACATACAAAACACCTGAACAAGCTGTTAGGGCATTTATGACACTGGTTGATTATGCCAAGAATCTGGAAACACTTTATGAAACTCCTTTGGATATTCCAGTTGAATTTTCACTTGATAGAAATAAATTCAGGTCAGAATTTAATAAGATTATTAGTAAACATGGTGATATTCTTTCTGAAGAGTTATCTAAAAAGTTAATTGAAGCTTATGGTATTCCTGCTACTGTTCCTTATCCTGCAAAAACCGATGAAGAAGCTATTCTGCAAACCAAGAAAACAGGATACCCCATTGTACTTAAAATTGATTCTCCGGATATTACTCATAAAACTGATGCAGGTGGAGTAATACTAAATATTGACAGCGATGATGCTATAAAAGAAGCATTCAAACATATTGTTGCATCTGCAAAAAAATATAATTCCATTGCAAAAATTAATGGTGCAACTGTTCAAAGAATGATAAATACCAAAGATGCTATTGAATTGATTGTTGGTATTAAGAAAGACCCTGTATTCGGAACAGTTATTATGGTGGGTATGGGTGGAACTGGCACGGAAATTTTTAAAGATAGTGTAATAGAGTTTCCTCCTCTGAATGAGAAATTATCTTTACGTATGCTGAAATCTCTTAAAATTTGGCCTTTATTGAAAGGATACAGAGGTAAACCAAGAGTTAATATTGAAAAGCTAATTGAAGTTCTTATAAGGTTTTCTTATCTCACTGCAGATTATCCTGAGATAAAAGAACTTGACATCAATCCACTCTTAGTTACTCCCGAAGAAGTAATTGCTTTGGATGCTCGTATTGTTATTGACAACACAATTATAGAAACTCCTCTTAAACCTTATGAACATCTGGCATTACATCCTTATCCTGAAAAGTGGGTAACTAACAAAACACTATCGGATGGTACTGAAATTGTTCTTAGACCAATAAAACCGGAAGATGAACCGCTATGGTTCGATTTGCTGTCGAGTTGCTCTAAAGAGTCAATATATTCAAGGTTTCGTTATTTCTTTAAATGGAATACCCATGAGGTTGCTTCGAGATATTGTTATATAGATTACGACAGAGAGATTGCAATTGTTGCAGAAATTATTGAGAATGGAAAAAGGAAACTGCTTGGTGTTGGCAGACTTATTTCTGATCCTAATCATGAAACTGTGGAATATGCTATACTGATTACAGATAAATGGCAAAACAGAGAAATTGGAAGTATTTTAACAGATTATTGTATTGATATTGCAAAACAATGGGATCTGAAGAAAATATTTGCTCAAACCACGGCGGACAATACAAGAATGATTTCAGTATTTAAAAAACGTGATTTTGTTATTCTTCATGACAAGAATAGTTCTGCAGTGGATGTGGTAAAGGAGTTTTGAAGTGAGCTAGAGTGAACTAAAGTACGTTAAAGTGAACTAAAGTGAGCTAGAGTGAGCTAAAGTGAACTAGAGTTCTTATGTTGCAAAACAAATATTCTTAGTTTATATTTGTCTTCTGGGGCAATTGGGAAGCATAACTATATTGCCTTCAAATGAAGCTTCCACACAATCGGATGGATCGCAGCAGGTGTGGCATACTCTTTTGAAAGCTCTTAAACTAAGTAGTTCTACCTCTTTTGAAAGAAAATCTTCTTTTAAAGGTTCTGTTCTTAAAAGGTCTGTGCTTAAGTATTTTTTATTGTCATCGGGGAATACTGTAACAATAACTTTGTCTTTCCCCAATTTGTTTTGTATCTTAAGTGCACCAAGAAAGTTTGCGCCTGAAGATATTCCAACTCCCATACCAAGTACACTTGCCAGTTGCTGTGCCATTATAATTGAATCTCCATCATCAATAGCAACAACTTCGTCAAGTTCATTAAGTTTAACAATGGAAGGTATAAATTCATCAGAAATACCTTGTATCCGATGTTTTCCTACTTTGTATCCGGTTGTTAATGTTGGAGAGTTTTGGGGTTCTAATGGATAGACTTTAATATCGGGATTTTGTTCTTTTAAAAATTTTCCAACTCCCATAATAGTACCTCCTGTGCCAACGCCTGCAATAAAAGCATCGGGAGTGAGGTTTCTGTATTTTAGCTGCCACCAAAGTTCTGGTCCTGTTGTGAGGTAGTGTGCATCAATATTGTCTTCGTTGGAAAACTGACAAGGAAGAAAACCATTGGTTTTTTTTGCTGCATTATTAGCCATCTCAATGCTGCCAAGAAACCCTCCTTCTTCTTTGCTAACCAGCATGATGTTTGCACCCAAACTTCTAATAAGGTTTTTTCTTTCTTCGCTCATCCAATCGGGCATAAAGATATTTATTTTGTGACCAAGTGCCCTGCCGATTGATGCAAATGATATACCGGTATTGCCACTTGTTGCTTCGTATATTTGCATACCGGGTTTAAGAATGCCTAAGTTATATGCTTTGTTAAGTATATGTATTGCCATACGGTCTTTGATGCTGCCGGTCATATTGAGGTTTTCGGCTTTGGCATAGATGACCCTGTTTTCTTGTTTGTAGGTGAAATTAATTGCCAGAAGGGGAGTGTTACCGATAAGGCTTTTTAATGCATTTGTTTTGTTTGGGGAGGTTTGGGGGTTGTTCATAAGTTTTGTTATCTCAATTGTTTTTGTGTGGCAAAATAAGACCTATATTTCTAATAGTAGTAATATAGGCCTTTTTTGCTGTGAACTTATTCAGGTCAAAAATAATAAAATATATTTAGATAAATGGATATAAGTATATTTTTTTGTAATATTTAATTGGATCGTTTTGTAAATATGTTGTCGTTCTTTATGTTTTTTAATAGGAAAGTAATGTTTTGATTTGGAAATTTGATGTTGCTTTATAGTTATTTGTGTGAAATAATAAATTTTTGGTTGGTTGGGATTTGTTTTTATAAGTTGCTAAATAATAGGTTGTTGGAAATGAAAAAACATTAAAAAGGGGTGCTCGGGAAATGCGGGAGAGTAAAAAGGAAATGCAGGAGAGGAAAAAGGAAATGCGGGAGAGTTTTCGGGAAAGGCGGGAGAGAAAAAAGGAAATACGGGAGAGTAAAAAGGTAAAAGGGGAAAGGAGAAAGGGAAAAGGGGAAAGTGAAAAGGAAATGCAGGAGAGGAAAAAGGGGATAGATGTTTGTGTTTGGGAAATGCAGGGTTGAAAAAAGGTAATGAGAATGAACAATTAGCAATTAGTAATGTGTAATTTGCAATTATTCATTTTCTTTTACCACAAAGGAGCACAAAAGACTTTCACAAAGGGGCACAAAGGGAAATGGGAGAAATGAAATAAATATTATCATCTATTTGAATAAGACAAAGTTTGGTGAGATATGTATGACTTAGGCAGCGTTTAAGTGAAAGGAAGAAATTTAAAATTGCTTAGTATTAAAAGGCTAAATAAAAGGTAAAATCTTTTGAGATATGACCGACTTAGACTCCACAGCCTATGCCGAACGGGGAAGAGAAATTAATAAATGCAAAGGTATATTTTGAAGGGGATGAAAAGAATGTGGTTAGAAGTGATGAGAATGGTTTGTATGCAATAGATGCATTGCAGGAAGGTGAGCAGGTGTTGGTTGCTGAAAAGGAAGGGTTTGCAAAGTATGAAGAGATTATGTTTGTTGTGAAAGGTGAAAACCAGGAGTTGAATTTGGAGTTGGAAGCAATAGAGCCGATTGTGCCATCGGTGGAGTAAAAAGGTACAATTAACAATTAGCAATTAATAGGGGCCTGCTGGGGGTGTGAACTTGGTGGGTCTTTTTTATTTACGATTATATGACCCCTATCCTAAATCCTTTCCCCTGAGAAGAGAAAGGACTTTAGCAGTTGTTGAAATTATAGAGGGTTGTTGTTGCTAATTAATTTAAAAAAATTATTGATTTAAGAACAAGGATTAACGATTTTTGATATACGATTTGACCTCTATCCTAAATCCTTTCCCTGAATGGGTCAAGGACTTTGTAATTGAAGAATTATATAGGAGGGAAAATGTTAAAAAATCAGACTTTTAACCCTAATACTATTACATCATCAATTTGTGCGAAGTTGCCTTTCCATTGCTGAAACTCGTTTTCAAATATTTTCTCTTGTTCGAATAAGGGTTTATGATGTATGCTTGTAATTAGTTCTCTGAAACGTCTTGTTTTGTAAGTTTCGCCTTTTTCTCCACCGAATTGAGACCTGAATCCGTCTGAGAAAATATAAAAAGTATCTCCTTTTTTTAATTGAATTATATTGTTGGTAAAAGGTTTTTCGTTTTTATAAACACCAACGGGTTGTTTATCAGCTTGTATTTCTATTAAATTTGGTTCTGTTGATGATTGGTCATTATTATTTTTAAACAGCCATAAAGAATTATTGGCACCTGCATATTGCATTTCAAGTGTTTTGGTGTTAATAGCGCAAATAGCTATGTCCATACCATCTTGTTGCTCTCCTGATTTACCTGTTTGTTGGAGTGAGGTTTTTAATTTTCTTCTCAGTTCTTCGAGTACTTCACTTGCAGATGATATTTCTTCGTATCGTAATATTTCATTCAGTATAGACATTCCGAGCATGCTCATAAACGCACCAGGTATTCCATGTCCTGTGCAATCTGCAACAGCAACTATTATATGATCTTTTACCTGATTTATACTGTAGAAATCTCCACTAACAATATCTTTAGGTTTAAAAATAATTAAGTAATCTGTAAACAAATTACTAATAGATTCTTTGGTGGTTAAAAGTGCTTTTTGAATTCGTTGTGCATAGTGAATACTGTCGGTAATAGCTTTGTTTTGTCTTGCTATATGGTCTCGTTGACTTGTGGCAATATCTCTTTGGTTTTGTATCTCTTCATGTTGTGCTAAAATTTCTTCTTTTTGAAGGTTGATTTCGTTGGTTCTTTCTTCAACTTTTTGTTCCAATATTTTTTTTGTTTTAATAAGTTTGAGCTCTCTAACTTTTATAAAAACGATTATAAAACTGAGAACAATGATTAAGTATATAATATATGCCCATGTACTTCTCCACCAGGGTGGGGTTACAATAATTTTTATTGATATTCCAATTTCATTCCATACTTTGTCATTATTAGAACCTTTGATGTGAAGAATATAATTACCAGGAGGAATTTTTGAAAATGGAACCAAATGGCGATTACCAGTCTCTATCCAATTATCACTTAGTCCTTCCATTTTATAGGTATAGTGGTTTTTTTCTGAATTGGTATATTCAAGGGCTGCAAATTCGATATTAAGAGCATAGTCGTTATGGGTCAGGCGAATTTCATTATTTAAACCCTGATAAAGAACTTGTTTGCCTGCATCATTTTCTTTTTCAATATTGGTAATAACAATGTTTGGAATAAAATTGTTTTCTTTTAATGAGTCAGGATAAAATGCATTTACTCCATTCATACCACCAAAAAACAATTCGCCATCATTGCTTTTATAACTAGCTTTTAAATTGAATTCTAGATCTTGTAGTCCGTCTTCCAGATCGAAAGTTTTAAATACATTTGTTCCATTGTAATTTAGTGTAAGACCGTTTCCTGTAGAAAACCAGAGATTTTTATTGTTGTCTTCCAAAATTTCGTAAACTATATTGCTTGGTAATCCATCTTTTTCTGAGTAATAATTGTAGATTTTTGTTTTTTTATTGTATTTATTAACACCGGCTTTGGTTCCAATCCATATATTTCCTTCGGAATCTTCGCAAAGTGAAACTACAAAATTATCACATAAAGTATTGGTTGAATTTTTGTCATTTAATATCTGTGTAAATGTTTCTGTTTTTGGATCAAAGATATTTAAGCCAGTGGATGTTCCAATCCAAATTAATCCATCTTTATCTTCAATGATAGAATAGATTAAATTATTTGTTATTGATGTTTTATGGTTTCCTCCGGATTGATAAACTTTTACATCTTTTTTATCTGTATTTATTTTATATAAACCATTACTTGTGCCAATCCAGAAAAAATGGTTTTTATCTTCGATAATAGACATAACTCTAAACCCTTTGAAATCAGGAAAGTTTTTTGCTTGAAAAAAATCTTTAAGTGGAATAAATTGTTTTTTATCATAAGTATATATGGAGATTCCATTTCGAGTACCTATCCATATACGTTGTTTGCTGTCTTTGAAAATTACATGAACATAATCATCTGGTATTTTTTTTAATCCTGACGATTGGGATGTAATGTGTTCAACAGTTCCTGTAGTCCTGTTAAATATATTTAGTCCTTTTCCCCATGTACCAATCCAAATTAAATTATCCTGATCTTTAAATATAGAAGCAATAACATTATAAGTTAGATCTACTGAATTACTTTCATTAGATTTTCTGTATAAATTAAATTTCTTTTTTTTAAGGTCAACTTTATTTAGACCATTTAGAGTTCCTATCCATAAAACATTTGAGCGATCTAAAAACAGTGAAAGAACAAAATCATTACTAATAGAACTTGCTTGCGAAACAATGTTATTATAAAAAGAAAAAGCAGGGTTAGCTTGTTTGTCGAAAGATATTTTATGAAGTCCTCCACCATCAGCATCGGTCCCTACCCATATGTTGCCTAGTTGATCTTCTTCTATAGATCGGATATTATTACTTTTTAGTGAATTTGAATTATTGTTTTCCTTAATGAATTTTGTAATCGAATGATTTTTTTTATTAAGTTTATTTAATCCCTTTTTGGTTCCAATCCATATATTTCCTAAATGATCCTCTATTAGTGCTGTGATGAAATTATCGCAAAGTTGACTTGTATTAGTCCGAAAATTATTAAATAGTTTTGTCTTAGGATCAAAAATAGAAAGACCATCAGAAGAAGCTATCCAGATTAAGCCATCTCTATCAATAATTACTGGCATTTGGTAATCTTCTATAGTTGTACTTGAGCCGATTTTATTTACATACCTGTTTATTTTTCCTGTTTTTACATTAATAACATTTAATACCGGTGGTGTATTAACATAAACATTTCCTTTTTTATCGGCAACTAGCCCATAAACATTATTATTGAAAATTGAATTATTATCATTTGGCTTGTTTCTGAGGCATTGAAACTTGCCAGTTTTTTTATTGTATTTATTTAAACCATCTTTTGTTCCAATCCATATATTGTTTTCATTATCTTCTGTAATAGAATACATCCAGTTGTTGGAAATAGAGGCTGTGTCTATTGGATTCCGGACAAACTTTTTAAAAGTGTAGCCATCAAATCGATTTAACCCATCTTGTGTTCCAATCCAAATAAATCCTTCTGAGTCTTGAAATATTGAAATGATAACGCTCTGTGATAATCCATTATTAACATTATATGATTTAAATTGTAAGGATTGAGCAAATAAGTTTATTGAAAGAAAAACACAAAAAATAATATAAATGATGGTTTTTTTATAACACATAAATAATTGAATTTATAAAAAAATTAATAATTTTTGGTTGTTAAAAATATTGAATATTTGTGTTTTTATATATAAAAAAAATAATAAAATCATTCATAAAATAGTATAATCTATATAATCGGCTAAAGTCTCTGTATGTTATAAAAAACAAAAGGTGAAATAATAAATTGTTAAAGAATTAAAAACAGTTATAAAACAAAAAGTGATTGAAAATTAATATAACAAAAAGAACAAAAATTATGTTTAACAAATTCAATTAATTATACTCTAATTGACAATTAATATCAGGTTTTAAGATTAATTAATAAATAACTATTGATTTTTAAGCTTTCATAAAATATACTTATCTTTGAAGTGTTTATTTATTATAAATTTGGCTAAAGTATTAATGCCTGGGTGCTATAATTTATAGAGAAACAAACAATATATAATTAATTTGTATGACAAAAGTAGCTTTAATAACTGGAGGATCTTCGGGACTGGGTTTTTCGTTTGCTAGGCAATTGGGAAATGAAGGGTATCATATAATAATTGTTTCAAGAAATAAAGAGCGTGCTGATAAGGCAGTTGATGATTTGAACAAGCTTGAAATAACGACACAAAGTATGTTGTGTGATATTACTATTGAAGATCAGGTGAAAGCAGTAGCTGACCGTGTGAAAACTGAATATGGAAAGATTGATTTTTTGATACTTAATGCTGGTGAAGTTACACCAAAATTGCTTTGCGACTACACGAGCACAACGTTGCTTAAAAAAGAGATTGAAATAGATTTGTGGGGAACGGTGCAGTGTGCTTATTTTTTTACTCCTATACTTATAGAAGGTTCAAAAATATTGATGACTTCTTCGGGATTCGGAATTATGGGAGCGGCTGGTTATTCTACCTATTGTGCAGCTAAGGCAGGTATTGTTAACTTTGCAGAATCGCTGAGACGCGAATTGTTGTACAAAAAAATTGCTGTATATGTGACTTGTCCGGGAGATATGGACACCCCTCAACTCCAATACGAAATTGTAAATCAACCAGAATGGATGAAACAAAATTCTCCCCGAAAAACAATGTCTGTTGATATGGCAGCAAAAAAAATATTGAAAAAATGCCAGGGTTATAGCAGATTTCTGATATTGATTGGCACTGATGTCAAACTATTAGCAATTGTAACAAAAATTTTACCTAGAAGATGGAGAGATAAACTAATAGATAATATGTTGCCCCGACCAAAAAAATAATAATTAACAATTTATTTTTTTATAATTTTAAGCACTAAATAGATTATATTAACACAAAGAATTGAAATGAAAACTGATTTCCTTAATGCATTGAATGTATGTGGTCTTGATTTTATTAGAATTAAGGGCAAAACATTGATAGAAAGACATAAACCTTTAGATGATTTTACTATTTTAAGAAATAAATTCGGGGTTTATTCTTGCGCAAACAGAGTAATAAATACCAAAGTAACACCCCATGTGGAAGTTGAAGTTGATCATAGAAAAAGTGAGAAGTTTTTGAATTTCAGCTCTCAGGATTATTTGGGTTTAGCACAAAATGAGGATGTGAAAAACGCTGTTAAAAATATTATTGATGAATATGGCATACATGCTGCATCTTCACCCATTCTCACTGGCAGAAATAAATTAACAGAAACGCTGGAAAATAAGCTGGCTGAAAAATTTAAAGCAGAACAATGTCTTTTATATCCTACAGGTTGGGCTGCATGTTTTGGTGTTATCGCAAGCCTTGTTACAGAATTAGATTATATTATTGTTGATGCATTATCGCATAATAGTTTGCAGGTGGCTTGTAAATATAGTACTTCTCATGTTCAGAAATTCAGGCATAATGATTTGGAGCATTTAGAGAAACTTTTGAAAAAAAGAAGAGAAAGCGAACCAAATGCTGGTATTTTTGTAATTGTTGAAGGGCTATATTCAATGAATTCTGATATGCCCGATCTTAAAAATGTTTTGAGATTGGTTAATAAATATGAAGCTATATTGATACTGGATGTTGCACATGATTTTGGTGCTATGGGTCAAAAAGGTCTGGGTATTTTAGAAACAGTTGAAAATGAAAATCTGGAAAATGTTGTGATTTGTGGCTCTTTTAGTAAGTCGTTTGCATCGAATGGTGGTTTTGTGGTTGGCCAAAAGGTAATAAGACAACAACTTATTGTTTTTTCTCCTACTTATACGTTTTCGAATGGCATTTCGCCTATGCAATCTGCTGCTGCATTAAAATGCTTCGAAATAATCTTTTCTAAAGAAGGTGATGTATTAAGAAAGAAATTGAAGGATAATATTAATTTTGCAATTAAGGAATTTAACAAAAACGGATTTATAACAAATGGTATTCCAAGCCCTATAGTTCCCGTTCATATTGGAGCTGATGACCTTGCCAGACTGATGTCGAAAGAAATAATAAACCAGAGATTATTGGCAAACCTTGCAGAATATCCCGGAGTGCCAAAAAAACAGGCAATTTTCAGATTTCAATTGATGAGCAATCATACCCAGAAACAAATTTCTGATGCAGTGCAAAGAATGAAAACTGCAAAAGAGGATGCTGCTTCTACTTTGAAAGAAATTATTGAAGATACTCAGGTTAATGTATTATAAGATTATTTAAATTGCAATAAACTTTTCAATTGTTTTAATAATCAAATTTTTATATCTTTACATAATTTATTTATAATTATATAGATGTTATGGAGCAGATTATACCTACTTTTATTTCCCCCGATTTTAAGGATAGTAAAACTTTAGAAAAGTATTCATCAGCTTTTACATTATCGGATATGGAAATTTTTATATTTCCAGAACTATTTTACCCTTTGGTATTGGCAAATATTATGTCGCCAGTTATTTGGAAATGGCGTGACGATCTCTGGTTTAAGGATATTCATAAAAAAACTTTCACTTATAAAATAAATAGGGTTAAGCAATACATAATGGATCATTATGTTTTTAACCTCGATTTGGAAACATGGGGGTTAACGACAAAGGATAAGGAAATTAACCGATTTAAAGGTTTTTTTGACACTGAAGTTTTACAGCAATCAAATGCATTATTTGGTTACGAAGGTGATAAATATTATTTTGATATAGATATTCGGAAACATTTCGGCTTGGATAAATATACTACTGATATAATTCCTTACTGGAAAACAGAAACGGTAGAAGCTATGACCGCTTTTCGATATAAAGAAGGATTTAACAATGGAGCAGGGGAGTGTGTTTCTTTATCGGCATTGTATGCTGCTGCTTTATTTGTAGTAGGTCGTGTTCCTTTAGAAAAAATATTTTTAATTGCCACTCCTCTCCATTCCCAGAATTTTATCAATGTTGACGAAGGTGTTATTACTAATAACAGGCGTATTGTAACTAAAAAGATGTGGTTCAACGGAACACTGATGTCTGCCAGAGCAAGACGTGCATTAGAAAACGAAAATATTACTATTGTAGCTCATATATCAGGATTTATTCATACAGTTTATTCCAAAGCCACAATTCATCCATTGGCATATAAGGTTTTTAATTCGAGCTTGCATCAATATTTGAAAACAAATTTAACTCCTGAAATATTTATAAACTATTTGAGGTATGAAATGAATTATAAACAGTGTTTTCAATACAAACACACCTTTAATGGAAGAGACCATTTCATAGAACTTGAGAAAATATTTGCATACGAACACTTAAGTATGACTAATTTCACAGAAAGCAATAGAAAAGCATTTTTAGAAGATATAGATCCTGAAGAATTTAGTTTATCTCCTATTGATGGACGTATTTGTTTTTGTATAATTGAAGATTTTCTAAATGAAAATAAAAATCTTGAATTTGAAGAAATTAAACAACATTTTCTTAAATATGCAATTGAAACCAAATGCAACAATTTTAATAATATTCAACAAATATTTGAAGGTTTACAAAAGTTTATCAATTTAGAACTACGTTTACCAATACCTGATAAAACTTTTGAATCCGAAAAGCTTTTGGAAATTAATTTACATCAAACCAGAGAAGAGATTATAAGTCTTATATTTAAACAATCGGAATTCAATGAAATTGCTAATCTGGCTGTTTACACTTATAGACAAATGGATAAAATTGACTGGACTCCTTTTATAAAAGCAGCAATTGAAAGAAATCCTGTATCTTTAGAAGCATTGAAAGGAAAATCTATAAAAGATGTAAATAAGTTTTTAAATGAATTGCCAAATGAATCAATTTATGATGCAAAACGATTAGCTCAACCAGATGAAGTATGGAATTTTAAACGTGGTGATGGTATAGAAAAAGCTATACTATTGGCTAATTTTATTTTGAGTACTGAAAAAAATGCAAATATTCAGCTTAATATAAATGGTAGTCAAGTTGTATTAAAACAAAAAGATAAGCAATTTGTTTTTACATCTACCAAGGAATTTGAGCAAAAAGAGATTAAGTTTCCTTTATAAAAAGTACTCAGTACTCAGTATTCAGTAATCAGCATTATTTACTGATAGATCAGATAGGAAGATCCTCCGGATCAATTGGTACACAGATTGCAGAAGCATGGGCGAAGAGGAAATACACAAAACACTTTTCAAGTAAACTAACAGATGCAGACGCTGAACAAAGAATTATTCTGTAAACCTTAAATTTACTTAACACTGATTACTGAATAAACTGAATACTGACCAATTAAAATTATTGTTTATTCTACCAAAACAAAAGCTGCCCAATAATAAGAATCGTACTTTAGTTTCATATTATTCTGAGCAATTCTAAAAGCTTCACGAATTGGTTTTCCTGAAAGCATTTCTTTGTAAAAATATTCCATCAGTTCTACCGTTTGTGCATCAGGAACTTGCCATAAACTCATGACAATATATTTTACCCCAGCCATTTTAAAAGCCCTTAGTAAACCATAAACTCCTTCATTTCCTTTTAATTCTCCTAAACCAGTTTCACAAGCGGATAATACCACCAATTTTGTATTGCTTAAATTGAGATTTGAAATTTCATAAGCTGTTAATACTCCATCTTCTATGCCTTCTAATGGTTTTATTCCCTTCCATGTTCTGTTAGCTCCTGCAAATAATAAACCGGTGCGAAATAAGGGATTTAGATTATGTACAAAGCTATTTTCAAGTAATGTAAATTCCGTCCCTTTATCAGGCATAGGGAAACTAAAACCATGTGTAGCTATATGTATTAATGAAGGAGATGTTTTATTTTCTTTAATTTTTTCTTCCAGACAGTCATAACCAGTAAAATAAGAAGTTTTAATCTTTTTGTTTTTTAATAAATCATTTATATTATTAGCTTCAATTGCAGTTCCTTTAAGATAATTCCATTTAGGTAAATCATTTCTTACAGAATCAGTTTTATTAAAATCACCTCTTAATTGTGTTTCATCAATATTTATATTTTGAGCAAGAGATTTGATATATAAATTATCTCCATCGTATTGAATACCTCCATATACAACCGCATTATCAAATTTTAAAGGCTTGTCGTCTTTATTATCAATAAATATTCTGGTGCTTGTAAGCTGATTAAGGTTATATATGTCAGACAATAATTTCTTATCAGGTGTTGGAATAGCAGCAAAAGAAATCTGATTAAAAATACCTACTGGTGAAAAATATATGTTTTTTACACCTACGAGGGAAGATTCGATTGGTTCCCAAATATAATTATATAAACGTAATCCTTTTTTACTGTCTGATTTATATAATAGTTGAAGAAAAGTAGGATCGCTCCAAGATAAATCACCAACCATTTTCTGTAAAACAGTTTCATTGCATAAAGGAATGAATTGTGGATATTTGTAATTTGGTCTAATAATCAATGCAGCATAGAGAATGCTGTCATTTGCGGTGTTGTCTTTTATATTTGATAAACAATTGATTCTTATAAATTCAATAGTAGCATCTGTTTCTTTCAGATTCTTTTTTATTTGTGTCCAATCCTGAGCAAAAAGTTCATTATCTTTATTAAAATCATTGTATTTAGAAACCAGTTCTTTTTCTAATATATTAGCTTGTTCTTCGATGGTGTCTGTATTTTCGAAACGATCTTTGGCAGGAAGAGAATATAATTTTGATAATTGCTGCTTTGTCCCAATCCACTTATTATATATTTCAATTAAATCTTTTTCATTACTATTAAGAATCGCATTTTTCATTTTATTGGAAGATTGCAAAAGTATCCCCTTATTGATAAGTTCGTTGTTATAAACGGATCCAAAAATGGATGGATTGTTTTCTTTGTTTTTCATGGCAAATGAAATATACATATCATTGTAATGTAATAAGGGCTTAAGGTAATTTTCTTTTTCAGATTCAGAAAGAAAAGAGAAATTGTCTTTTATAAGTTCATAATTAAGTAGCATAGCTTTGGTGTAATATTTCTCTGCTTCCTGATACTTATTGGCACTTTCATAAATATAAGCAAGACTAAACATTGTTTCAGAGCAAACAGGATTATTTTCACCAAAAACAGATTGTTTTAATTTTAATGCTTTCAGGCAATATTCTTCGGCTTTATCAAGCTTTAAAGCGCTATTATACAACAATGCTAAGTTATGGTAACTTACAGCAAGGTCCGGATAATCTTCACCAAATGTTTTTTTTTCAATTTCAATGGACTTTAAATATAAAGGTTCTGCTTTTTCAAATTGTCCGGTATTTCGGTACAATTCAGCAAGATTATTCAAATGTGCTGCATAATGAGAATGTTCCATTCCTATAGAAATACTGTCAACTTTTAAAGAAGTGGTAAAATAATCAACCGCTTTATTGGTCCATTCATTAGATTCTTTATTATTGTCTGAAACAATAGCTTTGGCAAGATACAAAGCACCAATGTTGTTTAGTATTGTTGAATAATTTAAATTTTTTTCACCATAAATCTTTTTATATTTTTCGAGCACCTCTAGGTAACATTTTTCTGATTTGCTATAATTCCCTGTTTGATAATAAAAAACACCAAGGCTAAGAAGGGAGGAAGCATACACAGGGTGATCAATTCCAAGTTTAACTTTTGTAATTCTAACAGCTTCTAAAAGATATTCTTCGGCTTTTTTATTGTTTCCAATATGTATCATATTGTTGGCAAGGTTGCTGAGCATATTTACATTGTCAGGATGATCTTTTCCAAAAGCATAATGCTCAATTTTTAATGATCTATTTAATAATTCCTCAGCTATATCATAATTTCCTGTTTCTAAGTAGAATTCACCGAAATTATTCAAAAAAGCAGCATATTCGGGATGCATATCACCATATACTTTTTCAAAAATCATTTTGCATTTATTATAGGTGATTTCTGCAAGCTGAAAATTGCCAATTATGCTGTACAAGCCGGCCAGACTATTCAATGTGTTAGCATAGGAGGCATGATATTCTCCTACTACTTTCTTTTGAATTGCTAATGCTTTACTTAATAATTTTTCAGCATTTACATAATCGCCTTTGTTCATTTTAATATTCCCAATATTGTATAGCGTTATTGCATAATCGTTATGGTTTTCTCCCTGAATTTCCTTTCTGAGTTGTAAGGATTTCTCGAATGTTTTTTCAGCAGCATCAAAATCGCCTATATTCTCATATAGCATTGCAAGGTTATTTAGGGAAGTAACATATTCAGCATATTTTTCACCATAAAGCCCTTTTTGTATTTCTAAAGCTTTATTGGTCAATTCTATGGCTTCTTTGTATTTTCCGTTTGATGAATAAATAGATGCCATATTATTTAAAGCAACTGCGTAATTGGGATTGGTTTCACCATATATCGTTTTATAAATTTCAAGAGCCTGTTCAAGAACCTGCTCTGCTTCCTTGATTTTTCCCATATTTTCATACAACACACCCAAATTGGATAGGGTAAGTGCATAAAAGTCACTTTCTTTATTAAAGACTTTTTCCTTAATTTTTAAAGTTTGCAAATACATATCTTCTGCTTGTATATTTTTTCCTTGTTTCTCATATGTAACGGCAAGGTTATTAAGGGCAGTAGCATAATTGGCCGAGTTTTTTCCATAAAATTCGGCACATATATCTACATATTTTTGAAAGGTTTTTTCTGAGGTTGTATACATGCCAGCAAGTATATAAAATTCTCCAAGACTATTGAGGGATGCAATATAGTTTTTGGATTTTTTACCATACATGGAATCCATTAGATCAACTGCTCCAGTATAAAATGGCTCTGCTTTATCGAACATCCCGTGAGAAACATAGAAAGGAGCTATAACATTGATTGTTTGCATGTACAAAGTATCAGTTGTTTTATAGTTGCTTTTAATAACCTCAAAAACATCATTATATATTTCTTCTGCTTTATCGTAACTACCTGCAATACTATATATGTTTGCCTGTTGATTTGCAATATTTATATAATCCATGCTGTTTTTACCCTGGTCATTTATTATAAAATCAATTACTTCTTCCATCAGGGGATAAGCCAAAGAATACTTCTTTATGTAAGTATAATTGACAGCCAGATTATAAGTAACAAGAATATAAGTGTAATTATTTTTACCATAAAGCTTTCTGCAGATCAACTGAGTTTCTTTATATGCATCTACAGCCTTATCATAATCTTGCAGGCTATAATAAGCAAAAGCCATATACCTGAGAACTACTAAATAGTTTGTGTCCTTTTGTCCAATAAGGTTTAGTGTTTTTTCTCCAGTTTGTATGACTTTATCAAATTTCTGTTCCTGAAATTCCTGTAAAAAGGTATCATAAGATTCTTGCCAGTTTTGTGAATATGAAATTAAAAAACTGGGAAATAGGAGAACAAGGAGAATGAAAATTTTTTTCATAGAATTCCTTTTTATTAATTGTGTATTTTATAAAACTAATTATGAGTAATTTACCAAGGAAAGAATAATTTTTCTTTGTAAAACCTGATTTCTAAATTATCAATATAAAACTTTTCCTTTTTGGGATTCCAAACATATATTGCTATTTCATCATTATCTGACATCATTTTAGGGAATTCAGAATTTAGAAAAGCTTTATTCCATTTACCTTTTTCATTAAAGAATTTGAATTGATTAGCACGCCATTCTTTTGATTTTTTATCTGATTCTATTTGAAAAACAATGTGTGCATCTGTTATATCAACATCTGAATAAAAGCTTAGGCTGATCTTGTAAGATTTTACTTTTATATCTTTTGCTATTTCTGAGTATTTTATTCTAAATGTAGGTCCATATTCATGTATGGAGTCATATATGAAACTTTTTAACCCATCTTCAACAAAATTCTTCGAAATTCGGGTGGAGTCATAACCAAAATCAGTCTCATTTTCAAAACTATTGATAAGATCAAAAACAGGAGTCTGCCTTTTTATACTATTAGAAATCTTTATCTTTGAATACAAAGTAACTTTAGAATAAGTGTAGTCTTCATGCTCTATTATATAAGGATATTTAGTCATAATTATATCTTCAACTTCCGGAGCATCAGCATTGGTACTTGAATTTAGGAAATAGGGCGTTTTGCAGTCTTTTAATATTTCTTTTAATATAAATAAATCTTCTCCTCCTGTATTTTTATATTTTACAAAACTTGCCTTTTCATTTTTTTTCAAGAAATAATAATCAATATAATAAGGGGCAGTACAATTAATTGTTCGGGTAATATTACTATAGCCATATTTTTTATTCAGGTCAATTATTTTATAAGCTACAGATTTAAAATCAGAAAAGGGTTTGGTATTGTAAAAGTTATTCGTGTATGCAGTATTAAATGTTCCAATTATTAAAATTAAGAATACTGCAACAATGTTTAACTTCAATTTGTTTTCCGATACAAATGAAAACATAAAAATTAACAGAAATGGGAAAGAAAATATCAGAATAGAATATTGTAAAATAGGATTAAAGTATTTTGAATAAAGAAAACCAACAAGGAAATGAACAACAAACCAGCTAATTGAAATGAATTGAAATTTAGAAACTTTGATTGATTTGTAGTTAAGAACAATTGAAGCTATGAAAGAAAGTAAAATGAGTCCAACAATTAAATAAGATTCATTTAAAGAATAATACAGATATTTAAGAATAAAATTATTATCAGGTTTTCCAAGCCAGCCATCTGCCCCTCCAAGTCCACCTTTTCCAAAAAATTGATATATAAATATTTTCAGATTTGGTAAATATAAAATAAATATAACGAAAGGCATTGATAAATATAGTTTCCAATTGCTTTTATTTAAAAACACCAAACCAGTTACCCATACCATAATAACAAATAAAAAACTGAAATGGTGCGAATAAGCAGCAAATGTAAATGACAATATAAAACCAACATAATTTAATATTCTTTTATTAATATTTCCCCAAAAAAAGTAAGTAAAAAACAAAACGGTTAATAAAGAGAATAATAATCCTGGGCTGTAAGGTCTGGCAAGTTGGCTATAAAGAATAGGAAACTGAAGGACAGCAATTGTAGCACTTGCAAGTAATCCTACATTATTATTAAACCATTTTTTTGCAATCAGGTAAGTGATATAAACAGAAATAATTCCGGCAAGTACAAATGGTAATCGAATACTTGCTTCACTCAAGCCGAATATTTTGTTCCAATAAAAAAGGAAAACCTGAACTCCTGCAGGGTGCATATCATTTATCATTGCACCATATTTAACGAGGTCTTTTAAATTATCATACCTCAAACGATTAAGCGCACTAAGCTCATCATTACTTAATGACCAATCGCAATAATTTATAAATCGAAGTATTAATGCAAATATTAGAATTAATATTAATACAAAACTTTCTTTTTGTTTTAATAAGTTTTTCAATTTAGGTGTTTTAAAATTCCGGCTAATTTATTTATTTTTTTTTATATTGTAAAAATGCTTGATATCATTTATATTTAAAGCTGCAATTTAGCTTTTTCTATTTAAACCTTAAACCCAATTACCAAAATGTCATCCAATTGCTGATGTTCTTTTCCCATCCATTCAGCAAGTCGTTTTTTTAGTATTTCTTTTTGTTCGGGCATCGGTTTTTCATATATCTCAAGCAATATTTTTCTAAAATTTACTGCCATTAATTTATAACCTTCTTCTCCTCCAAATTGATCCTGAAATCCGTCTGAATTAAGATAAATAGTAGTTGGAATTTCAATATTTATTGTATGGTTGGTAAAAACTTTATATTCAGAATTTTGTTTCCCTCCAATACCGTACCTATTTCCTCTAATAACATTCATTACTCCATTTTGAATATAGGTTAGGGAATTCATTGCACCTGCATATTCAAGAGTTTTTCCTTTATCTTTTATCACAACAAGAGCGATATCCATTCCATCAGCATTATCACTTTTATCTTGTTGCAAAGAAGTTCTGATTGCCGTATGAAGTTTACTTAAAATCAAGGCAGCATCTGGTGGGTTGCGTTCCACAATATCATTTAGTAAACTGTAACCAATCATCGACATAAAAGCACCAGGTATTCCATGCCCAGTGCAATCCACTGCTGCAATTACTTCAACACTTTCTTTTTGCTTGCCCTGTAATGTAAGAGTTTCTTCAACTTTCTTTGTTAGAAAATAAAAATCACCACTCACAATATCTCTTGGTTTGAAAAAAATAAAATGGTCTTTAACATTTAGATTTCCGAAAGTATCAGGAGGCGGAAGCATTGCTTGTTGAATACGTTTGGCATAATTGATACTATTGGTAATGTTTTCATTTTTTAATTCAATTTCGTGTTTTTGACGGACAACCTCTTGTGTTCTTTCTTCAACAATTTTTTCGAGTCTGTGTTTTTCTTTTACTAATCTTCTCGAATTGATTTTTACTAATAATGTAACTAAACCTGCGAGAGATAATACATACAATATGTATGCCCACCATGTTCTATACCATGGCGGTAGAATTCTGAATTTAAATTCAGCAATAGTACTTTCATTATCAAATATGTTTCTTGCTTTTACCCTGAATACGTACTTTCCGGCTGGCAAACTACTATATTCTTTTATATGGTTACTAGTCCAATCAGACCATATTGTATCCAAACCTTCCATATAATATTGAAACAGTGTGCTGGATTCGTTATCAAAAAATGGTGCAGCATACTCAAAAGTAAGCGAATTATGTTTGTATTTTATTCTGGGATTGTCTGTTTTATTTTGGGTATGAGTAATTCCATATGTTTTTGAATAATCATTATATGTATAATTACTTCCACCATAAATAACAGAATCTTTACCAATTATCACTTTTCGGATTAGAGCATTAAATTTCTTTTTAGAATTAGTTTGGATATTGTTATTAAAAACATATAACCCCTGAGAACCACTTACCCATACAATTCCGTCAAGGTCAGGATATATTGTTTCAACAGTCATTTCAGGGAATAGCTTTATGGACTCATCGTGTCTGCGGTATGTGCCATTATTGTTTTTTATAAAAAATACTATTCCTGAATAAAAATCACTTTTAACCCGCATCCAGCAATTACCTTTTCTATCCTGAATGATTGATAAAACTTTATATGTTCCATTTGAAAAATCTGTCCCAAATTTATTATCAGGTTTAAAATCTAGTTGTTTTTTATTTTTTATTTGAGAAATGTATAGTCCTTTTCTTGTTGAAAGTACTGATTTGCCATCTATACAAAAAACACCATTTTCTAATAAGGTTGGTAATCCATTTGCTTCATTATATTTCTGAATAAAAAGTTTTTTGGGAAACAAATTGTAAGCAATACTATCTTTCTTATTGCCATACTCAGGAGGTGTTTTATAAATAATGTTGGTATCTGAAATAATAATATTAAAAGCCTCACCATTGTTGTTTGCCAGCCATAGATTGCCAATAGTGTCTTCAGTAATGCCCGTTATATTATCTTTAATTTCTTCTATATTACCTTCGTCAATCCATTTTCCATTTTGATAACTTATAACATTAATTCCAATATTCATTGCAATATAAATTCTGTACTTGTTTTTTTTAGAACGATAGAGTTTGTTAATAATTCCGGGAAATCCCTTCACAGCTTTTACCAGTGTATAGGCTTGTTTTTTGTTTTTAGGGTTATATGCAACTTTATAATTAGGTTTTATAAGTGTAGCTTCATCGCCATTAATTAATTGTAACCCATTTTTTGAACCAAGTAATATCTTTTGTTCAATTTTTGTAGGAGGTTTTATATTTCTGTTAAATATTTTGTAGTTCTTTTTTTTCTTATCCTTGCTTTCAATTAATACTTCTACAGGAAACGTTAACCAATCTGAGGTTGATGTAACCTTTTTTACCTTCATAAACTGATGCGTATTCAATGTGTCTTTCATATAATACACTTCACCTAGCGTTCTTACATAAAGTATTTTTTCATTTCTTATTACATCTGTAATAATGTCTTTTACATCCGATGCTTCATTTATTTTTCTGATGGTTGAATTGATCTGCGTTTTAGATATACCGTATGCTGAAGTCATCCATAAAAGGTTATTATCATAGTCTTTGTTGTTATAAATGTTATTGATTTGTTCAGTAGGTAAACCTGCTAATTTATTATATTGTTCAATTATTTTGCGTTTTTTTCCTAATAGTTTTCTGGCAATCACCATGGTTCCTTTATTTAAGGTTGAGAAAACAAATACATCAGGCAAGATAGTCGCACTTAATATAGATATTTCATCTAAATACATATCAGTTTCTGAATCGAAGTTCATAAAACCTTGGTTGAACTTATAAAAGTAGATCCCTTTTTCTGTACATACAACTACCCTATCTGAAGCATATGGAAGAATAGCTATTGTTTTCCATTTTAAAAAGTTTTTCTTTTTAACAGGTACCAATTGTTTATTGATCAATTGTGAAAGCCCCAAGTCTTTTTGGTCTACAAAAATTGCATCACCTGCTGCAAAAGAATTGTTATAAAGCGTTTTTGCTTTAATAATGGTTGGCTTGGGAATATCAATATTCTCTTCATTATTAGTAACAGTAATATATTGTGGATAAATTATCAAAGACTGACTAGTTTGAAAACATATTGTTTTAGATGTTATTAAAACCTTACCAATTCCTTCTTTTTGTGCTTCATTAATTTTTATATCTTTTGAGAGAGAGGTGTATAATAACTCACCAGAAGTATTTGGTTTCAAAAAACCAAATTCAACGCCGGTACTAACATATATAGTTCCTAAGCTATCTATAGCAATTGAAAGCACAGGATAATCTCTTTTGATTTCTATTTTTCTCCATACTACTCCATCGTATTCGAGCACATACCCAATATTTCCAACATAGATAACACCTTGTTTATCTTGTACAATTGTATAATTCTCAGGCGATGCCAAATAATCCTTCGAGGTATAATTAAAAATCATAGGAGTTCCATAAGGAATGGAAGTGTTCTGGCAAAATATTTTTAAACTCGAAATTATTATCAGTTGATATATAAGTAAAATTAGAATGTATCTTTTCATAATAAAGATGAAATTAAATTATTGATAAATATAAACAATAATGGAATTTATTTGGTCATTGTTGATAATATTTTATTAGTTTTTTTATATAGTTTAATTTAGAAACAAATAAAAAATTAATATAAATTAATCAATATCAAACAATTTAAGTGAAAATGTTTATATTATTAAACTGAGTTCGGGATAAAATTTGATATTGGATAATAACAAATATAGCTTTATTAATGTTTTTGGTGATAAAAATAAGTCACCAAAGTACCAAAACACTTAATAACATTAAAATATTCATTCAAAGCGTACTTAAATTTAAGCATAGATTGTTGAAAGACTTCCTGATATAAATTTAGTTCTACGAATATTCCTTTGAAAAATTTATCACTTATTTAGGGTTAAATGTGTTTATACATGAAAAATACAATGTTTTTCATGAAAACAACATTATTTTACATGAAAACAATCATGTTTTACATGAAATCGACCATGTTTTTTCATGAATTCAATTATGTTTAACATGAAAACAAGCATGTTTTACATGGATTACACATGTTTTTATATAAATTGCATATGTTTTTCCAGGGATTATAAGAGTCAATAAATCATTATAATGCAAAAGTCATTTATTTTAACTGGTAAGAAATTTTCATAAGCTTTAACCGATTTCTAATTGTAAAGTATTCTTTATTTTATATTTACATATTTATATAAAAAAAACAACTATCTTTGCCAACTAATTTAAAAATCGTGTTTTCTGGCAAGCTATTTTGCTTTGTAATCCTTTTCTCGTGAATTTCACTTCTATTGGAGAATCAACATTCAGCCTTAACCCGAAACACATCACTAATAAAATAAATAATGACATTTGAAGAATTAAACGTTGCTCCTGATATAAGAAGAGCAATACTCGAGCTTGGTTTCGAGAGCCCAATGCCTGTGCAGGAAAAAGTAATACCTTTATTACTTGATAAAAAGAATGATGTAATTGCTCTTGCTCAAACAGGAACCGGAAAAACTGCTGCATATGGAATTCCACTCATTCAGGAAGCAATACCAAATAGCCCACTTCCTCGTGCATTGGTATTGTGTCCGACCAGAGAGCTATGTTTGCAAATTGCTGGTGATCTAAATGATTTCTCTCTTTATACAGAAGGAGTTAAAATACAACCTGTTTATGGTGGTTCCAGTATAGAAACACAAATGAGAGCAATTAAGAATGGAGTACAAATAATTGTTGCCACTCCTGGACGTATGCTAGATTTGATTGAACGTAAAGCGGTGAAACTATCTAAAGTTGAAAGAGTTGTTTTAGATGAAGCTGACGAAATGCTAAATATGGGGTTTCTTGATAGTATCAATGCTATACTTGCAGAAATACCCAAAACCAGAAACACACTCCTTTTTTCTGCAACAATGCCCAATGAGGTTGCTATAATTTCAAAGAAATACATGACCAACCCAATTGAAGTAACAATTGGTTCTCGTAATGCTGGTGCAGAAAACATTAAACATATATGTTATACTGTTCAGGCAAGAGACAGATACCTTGCATTAAAAAGAATTGCAGATTATAATCCTGGAATTTATGGAATTGTTTTTTGTCGTACCCGTAAAGAAACTCAGGAAATTGCTGACAAACTTATACAAGATGGCTACAATGCTGATTCATTACATGGTGATCTCTCGCAATCGCAACGCGATTATGTAATGCAGAAATTCCGTGTTCGTAATATAAGTTTATTAGTTGCTACTGATGTTGCTGCCCGAGGACTGGATGTAGATGATCTTACTCATGTTATCAATTATAATATTCCTGATGAATTGGATGTATATACCCACCGCAGTGGTCGTACAGGAAGATCTGGAAAAGCAGGAATTTCAGTCGTTATTGTGCATTTGAAAGAGAAGTTTTTATTAAAACAGATAGAAAAGAAAATAGGAAAAACTTTTATTCAAGGTAAAATTCCAACTGGAAGAGAGATTTGTGAAAAACAACTTTTCCATCTTATTGATAAAATGGAAAAAGTTGAAATCGATCATTCAGAAATAGATCCTTATTTACCTGTTATTTTCAAAAAACTTGATTGGCTGGATAAAGAAGAACTAATAAAACGTTTTGTTTCCCTAGAGTTCAATCGTTTTCTCGAATATTATCGAAATGCGAGCGATCTAAGTGTCCCTGAAAAATACAATGAAGACAGAGGCGTTGAAAACAGAAGAGGTGATAAAAGAAAATCGGAAGAAGGATATACCCGTTTATTTATCAATATTGGGAAAATGGATGGATTGACCCCCAATCAGTTGATAGATATTATTAAATCTAATGTTACCAATCGGAAAGTAAAAATTGGCAAGATAGATTTGATTAAAACATTCTCTTTTTTCGAAGTAGAAAGTGCTTTTGCTTCTGATGTTATCAGTAGTTTGAAAGGTGTTGAATTCGGAAGTCGAAGAATATCTGTAGAAGAAGCTTCAGAAAAACCAGCAGGCGAAAACAGAGGTTACGAAAGAAGCAATGATAGAGGAAAGGAAAGAAGTTACAACAGAAGCAACGACAGAAACAATAACAGAAATAAGGAAAGAAGCAATAGCAGAGGCAAAGAAAGCAGCAGTAGTTACTTTGATAAAAGCAAAGACAGAGGAAAAGACAGAAAAAAGGAAGGTAGCAATGACCGTAACTTTAAGAAAGAAAGAAGTCCGAAAAATAAATATAAACCCAAAAGTTAATTTATTATTTTATTTTTAAGAAGGCACTTTCATTATAATTGAGTGCCTTTTTTTGTTTTTCTAATACATAAGAAATAGTCTTTGTGTTTTTTTATTTTATCATAATATTTGTATTGCTAAATTGATTTAAATTTTTTAGTTTTGCCCAATTAATTAACTAAACTTAAAAAAATGAAAAAAATCTTCTTGTTAGCTCTATTGAGCTTTTTGTGCTATACTAATTCTATGGCTAAAGGAATACCTGTTCCTTATTGTAGTAAATGTGAATACATAACAATTGTAGCTGATCTTCCTGATAGTTCTGATTTTTATTCAGAAGAATATAAGGGATATATGGATATTGGATATAAATATAACCAATTTTGGCTTGTATGGCTACCCATATGGAATTCGGATGGTGAATATTGCCTTACAATAAATGGTCAGGATGTTTATTTTGATATAACTTCAGCAGAATTAAAAAAGATTGCCAAGACCTATAACATTGAACTACCCTCTAATCCAATTCCACTTTGGGATAAAATAGGAGGGAAGGTAATTATTGGACTTTTAATCGCATTTGCTATATGGTTTTACTTTATTAAAGGAAAAAAAGAAAGCAAAAAAGAAGATGAAGAAGAAGAGGATGATTTAGAAGTTAATAAAAATTGATTTTTAAAAATATAAAAGGAATAAATGAGGCTGTCATAATAATATAGACAGCCTCAAATGTTTTTAAACAATAATATTAAAGTGTAAATAATTTATAATGTTAAAATTTGGATGCAAAAGCTGTGAATATTGCACCTAATAAAATAAAATAAATAATCATAATCAAAGTTGTTATTGATGAAACTATTGTTCCAATAATAGCACAAGTTCTACCGGCATTTAGCATCCCAAACGAATTTCTCGAATAACTTTCAGGCGATTCCAGATATTTTGCTTTTTCTTTGTTAGCTATAATAATAGCTACAATACCAAAAGCAATTCCAAAAAAACAACTAATACTTATTGATAAAATTCCAAATACCAAAATCAATGTTGCATTTGGTAAATTAGGTAGTTTTTGATTTGTTTCATTTGTTGGTCTCATTGTATTTTTTTTAAGACATCTTATATAATTTTAATTCACTCTTACTTGGTTTCCTATTCATCATCATCCTGAACCAACTTGCCGCCATATGCTTTAACTATAGTAACAAAAGCTTCAATAACTTTATCACCTATAACCTGACTACAAGTTAGGTTGACGGAGTAACTTGATTGATAACTAATATCTTCCGTTTCAATATCAAAACTCTTAATGCATTTTCCATCCTCTTTACAATAGAACTCAACCAGATAATCTTTTACATCACGCTTATATAAAACGATTTTTTTAAGCGATTTTATGGGGTATGTAACCTGAAAGTACTTAGATTTAGATTTAAGGTTTCCTTTTGTTTTGTCTAGTGAAAACTGCACATCATATTTATTGTATAATTCAAACTGTGTATTAATATATTCAATGGCTTCATCAACTTTGGTGTCATTATTAATATTATTATTTGTTACTATACCGACTCCTCCAGTTAGTTCAGATTGAATGGTATAAAAAGCTTCAATTACTTTATCTCCAATAACACCGTTTGATGTTAGATTAACAGTATTAGAACTTTTATTAGATGTTGTTTTATATTCCAGATCCAAGCTTGTTATACAATCATCATCCGAGCATGTTAATTTAACAATCTTGTTTGTATATTCAAAAGAACTGATAGAAGCTAATGGATATTCAACTCTATAATACATTGATTTTGAAACTAGAATTTTATTTACTTCATCAACACCCCATTGCATATCATATGCATTATATTCTTTAAATTGCTCATTAATATAATTTAAAGCTTCTTTAACCTTCGCATTTTTTATTGGTTTATTGGGTAATTCTGAAGAAGAACTGTTTGTTTTAACAGAGCCAGTTAATTCAGATTGAATGGTGTAAAATGCATCAATAACTTTTTCACCAATACCAATATCTGAGGTGAGGTTTACAGTATTTGAACTTTTTGTTGAAGTTGTTTTGTCATCAAGATCAAGACTACTAATACATTCATCATCACCAGAACAAGTTAGTGTAACAATTTCAGTTTTAAATTTAAAAGAACTAATTGTAGCTAATGGATATTCAACCCTAAAATATTTAGACTTGGAAACCAATATTTTATTTTCTTCGTCAACACCCCATTGCATATCATATGCATTATATTCTTTAAATTGTTCATTAATATATGTAAGTGCTTTTTTAACATTGGCGTTTTTTATTGGTTTGTTTGGTAAGTTGGTGCTAACTGTTTTTACTTCCGATTTACCAGAAAGTTCCGACTGTATAGTATAAAACGCATCAACAACTTTTTTTCCTATAGTAGTGCCACATGTTAAATTTGCACTGTTAGTGCTTTTGGTTGAAGTTTTTTTTGTATCCAAATCAAAAAGAGATATACAATTTTCCTCGTCAATACAGGTAAATTCCATAACCTGACTTGAATTGTTATATTTTATTAAACTTATGGATGATAAAGGATATGTAATTTTATAATAAGTAGAAGTGGAAGTGATGGTTTTCTTTATTTCATCCACTTTCCATTGCATATTGTATGCATTGTAATCTTCAAATTGTTGATTTATATATGTTAATGCGTCTTTTACTTTTTTGTTTTGTTGAGTGAAGGCACTTAAAGGTAAAAGACTTACCAAAATGATTAAATAAACTATCTTTTTCATAAATATCAGATTTAATTTGTAAAAACTAATTTTCAGTAAACGAAGGTACAGATAATATTATAAATTTACTATAGATAAAATAATAAAAAAAACCTGTTAATTAAACAACAAGGTTCTTTTTATGTTTTTTTAGTAGATAATTACTTTTTCTTTCAAAACTTGTCTAATATTAATTATTATTGAATATCTATAAATGTGCAAAACTCCACCACATTGTGTTATAAATAAAAAAAATTCTAATGGGGAGATTTAATTAACATTAACAGCCAAGTCCAATTAATTAATAATCCAATGAAATGATTCGTCCTTTTGTAAAATTGAAAAACTTTTCTTTTTCAGCCATAATAACTCCTGGAATCAAATCTTCTGCAGTTTTTCCGGCAGCAGTCATGCAACTAGGACACGCCATTAGCGTTACATTCATAGCTACCAGCTTTTTTAAAGATTCTTTAGAAGAAGGGAAAGTTGGATATGTAATGTCTTTTGCATCTTTTAAAACAACTTCAATTCCCTTGATATCAAAATAAACTACTACGGGTTTATCTGCTGCCATCATTACAGCCATTTTCAAAGGCATCACTACACGATGAGGATCATTACTGCTGTTGGAAATATGCAAAAACACACCATCCTTTGTAGAACAACAAGCTGGGGTCATGAGTGAATCCATATTGGAAACTACCACCTCTTTTTTCTCTTTTTGCTTACAAGAGACTAAAATTGAAACCGCTAACAAAATAAATAAAAATGATTTTTTCATGTTGTTTTTTAGTTTTTAATTAGTGAAATAACCCCAAATGTAATATATTATTTTAAAAAAAATACTAATGAGAATAATTTTTATTGCTAGTAAACCACATTCAAGTTAATAATTTGAAATTTCGAATAAATCAAACAAACTATAAAGTTTTTAGTGAATAAATAAAATTAAGTATTTCGATGAATAATTATAATAAAAAAAACAAGCTCACAGATATCAATATACCAATTGCAACAACCCAGAGAATATCAATCTTTTTAAATAGAGCAACAAATGCAAGCACTGCAAGTATGATGTAGTAAATATTCCATTTGGTGTCTATTCCAAATCGCAGTGTAACAATAAAAAGTAAGCCTACAAATGAACATAATATACCAGAAATAATTTTATTGAAATGCCTTGAAACTTTCAGCTTATCAAACAAAGGAGCAAATACAACCAACATTAAAAATGAAGGTAAAAAAGTACCAAGTGTAGCAATTATACCACCTAATAAACCTTTATAAACATATCCAACAAATGTTGCAGTAATCACAATAGGCCCAGGAGTAATCTGACCGAGAATAATTCCGTTCATAAAGGTTTTTGCATCTATCCAGCTTCTCACTTCTACAAATTCGTGATACATGAGCGGTATGCTTGCAAAACCACCCCCAAAAGCAAAAAGATCAATACGACTCATTAGAGTTGCCAATTTAAATAAAGGAGGACTTAAGAAAAACAACAACATAAAACCTGTTAAAGTAACTGAAAACAAAAGAACCAAAGGTTTATATTGTATTTTTATTGGCTTCAGAATTTCATTTTGCGAAGGTTTACTGAGGTTAGGTTTTTTGAGAAGGAAGCCAGCCAAGGCGGCAGAGAGAATTACTAAAACAGGATGAATATTTATCCAAAAAAATACTGCTGAAATAAAAGCAATAGCAAAAGCTCTCCAATCTTTTAATGTGTTTTTTCCAAAGGTAAATGTGGCATTGGCAATGATTGCAACAATTATTGCTTGAAGTCCAGCAAAAGCAGACACTACAACAGGAACTTTACTTGTAACTGAATAAATTGAAGCAAAGATCATCATGAGGACAAAAGCAGGTAATCCAAACCCAATAAAACTGATTAGTGCTCCCAATATTCCTCTTGTTTTCAGACCGACATAAGCAGCAGATTGTATGGCAATTGAACCAGGAATAGTTTGGCATAAAGCAATACCATTATTAAAAGTATCATCGTCTAACCATTGTTTCTTTTTTACAGCCAGATTACGAACATAAACAACCATTGAAGGACCCCCAAATGAAGAAAAACCAAGTTTCAAAAAGGAAAAGAATAATTGCAATAAAGTTGGTTTGGCTTTTGGAAGCATATAATTTTAATAATTGAAGGTTCTTTAGTATTTATTAAATTTAAAAGTTTAAAAAACAAAAAGATTTTCTATAATAAAGGAATTAAAGTATGTAAAATTATATAAATATTAAAGATGTTTTGTTAATAAAATGTTAATCTAAATTTAAGAATTTGCTTGGAAGTACATAGCAACAACAAAAAAGATTTGCATAGAAATAAATTTAAAAAAACGCCAATGTTTAAAATCTCTTTTCAGATAAATTTATTATAAACTTATGCAACTTTATTTACTCTTCTTCAAAGAAATGGGGGTGGTCAATTCAGAAAGCCAATTACTGTTGGTTTTAAATAGGAAAATCAGTAAAACAGTAAGTTTTATTAATTCATTGTTCCGGTACTCATCGGTTTTTGTTTTCAGACTTATTATAGCCACTTAACAATCCCAAAGTCCTGACGATGGGGCAGTAAATCACATTTAGGAAATACTCTGAAAGCATAATCAAAAACCCCTGCTCTCATTGCAGGAACTTCTATTGTGAAAGTTACCAAATGATTTTCTCTTTTAATAAGCTGCATTTCTTTTATAAATGAAATTTCTTCTACTTCATCCAATTTCTTTTGTCCGAAAACTACTTCAATACCAACATCGCTATCTGCTAATTCATTTAAATCAAGAACTATTTCAGCCTGAAGTTTTTCACCAAGCAACAATGGAGTGTTTGTAGAATCAGGAACTGTCATAGAAACAAGTTCAATGCTTTCCCAGCTTCTCATTACTTTCTTTTTCCAACTGGCAATTTGTTTTGCCATTTCGTAATGATTCTTATGAATAAGTTGTGTTCTTTCTAATAACTTTTTATAGAACTTTTCCTGATAGTCATCAATCATACGTTTAGTAGTAAAACGAGGTGCAATTTCAGAAATGGTGTTCTTAACATAAGAAATCCATTTAACAGGAACACCTTGTTCATTTCTATCGTAGAATGTAGGGATAATTTGTCCTTCAAGAATATTATAGATTGTTTCAGCATCAAGCTCATCCTGAAATGCAGTACTTTCATAAGTTTGTTCTTCTGGCAAAGACCAGCCAGCATAAGGAACATAACCTTCTGCCCACCAACCGTCCAATACACTAAAATTAACAACCCCATTCATAACAGCTTTTTCACCACTGGTACCAGAAGCTTCGAGGGGTCTGGTAGGAGTGTTTAACCAAATATCAACTCCCTGAACCAATTTCTTAGCTAATTCAATATCATAGTTTTCTATAAAAGTAATCTTACCCAAAAATTCCTTTTTTCTGGAAATTTCAATAATCATTTTAATAAGGTCTTGTCCTGCTTTGTCATTTGGATGTGCTTTGCCTGCAAAAATAAACTGAACCGGACGTTTTTTGCTGTTTACAATTTCTGAAAGATGCTCCAGATTTTTAAATAAAAGATGGGCACGTTTATAAGTAGCAAATCTTCTTGCAAAACCAATAGTAAGTGCTTTTTCATTAAATGACTCCAATGTGTCAAATATTGTTTTAGGACTTTCGTGTTTAATTGTAAGATTGTCTAATATTCTGTTTTTAAGATAATCGAACAATTCTTTACGCTGATTTTGCCTTACATTCCATATATCAGCATCTGCAACATTATGAATCTTTTTCCAATAAGAAGCATCAGATTGATTGTTTATGAAACCATCGCCAAACTCTTTTTGATATAATTGTTGCCAGCTTTTAGCAGCCCATGTCTGGTAATGAACGCCATTGGTAACATATCCAATATGCAATTCTTCAGGAAAATACCCTTCCCATATATCATTAAACATTTTTCGGGACACATCTCCATGAATCTTGCTTACACCATTTATTTCCTGAGATAGCTTTGCAGCTAATATGCTCATTGAAAACTTTTCATCTGGATTGTTTTCATTTACTTTTCCAAGACCAATTAAAGTATCCCAAGTTATTTTCAAACGGTCGGGATAATGAGGAATATACGTTCTCAATAAATCGTCACTAAAGGCATCATGACCAGCAGGAACAGGTGTGTGTGTGGTAAACAAGGTCGAAGATCTCACAACTTCCATTGCTTCACTAAAAGCAAGATTATCATCTTGTACATATTTTCTTAATCTTTCCAGTCCGATAAAAGCAGCATGTCCTTCGTTGCAATGATAAACTTTAGGTTGTTTTTCTAATCTATCAAATAATCTAATACCTCCAACACCAAGCAATAATTCTTGTTTTAACCTATTTTCATTATCACCACCATACAATCTATGAGTAATAAACTTATCAACTTCAGAATTTAAATCAATATCAGTATCTAATAAATATAGAGTAACTCTGCCAACTTCAATTTGCCATACTTTAGCATAAAGAACTCTTCCTGGTAATGCAACACTTACCATTATCCAGTTTTCCTCTTTATCTCTAACTGGTTGAACAGGAATATGTGTAAATTTCTGAGGTAAATAAGTTGCCAGTTGAGCACCACTTAATGACAAGCTTTGATTAAAATAGCCATAACGATATAATAAACCAACTCCTGTAATATTTACATTTGAATCGCTTGCCTCTTTTAAGTAATCTCCAGCTAAAATACCAAGTCCTCCCGAAAAAATCTTGACTGTATCATGCAAACCAAACTCCATACTAAAATATGCAATAAGGTCATCTGTTTTGTTTTTCTTTTGACTCATATAATGATTGAAATCGCCAACAACCTTATTTAGTTTATTCATGAACACTTCATCTTTTTCTAATTCAATACATTGTTCATATAAAAGTGATTCAATCATTGCCATTGGATTATGATTGTTTTCTAACCATAAATCAGGGTCAACCATTTCAAACAACTCCGATGCTTCATAATTCCATGTCCACCATAGATTTTTAGCTAAAACATTCAGTCCTGCAAGAGCTTTAGGCAGTTCTGATTTAACCAGAACCTTTTTCCAATTTGGTTTTTGATGATATTTTTCTGTTACTAAAGGACTATCAGTATGATGTTTGTCTTTAAACATTTCTGACCGTAGTTCAACTTTTTCTAATGCAATACTATATGCTGTTTTATAATATTTTATTAAATTGAGCCAAAGTGCATTTCTTGATAAATTAAAAGCATTTTGTCTGACAATCTTAACTTCATCTTCAGTATAAGAAGACATTAGGTTAATATTTTCAACTATTTTATCAACTACTTCTTCATCATTATCATCATCCCTATCAATGACCATAACACCATTTTTCAATGTTCCGTTTTTAGATTTCATCCATAATCCAAATCCTGCAACCGATGTTGTAATTGTTGGTATGTGAAAAGCAATACTTTCAAGAGGTGTATAACCCCATGGTTCGTAATATGAAGGAAATACAGTTAAATCGAATCCAATAAGTAAATCATAATAATGAATATCAAATATCCCATCGTTTCCATCAAGATAGCATGGTGTAAAGATTAACTTTACATTATCTGTTGGATTGTTATGCAAGTTTAATTCTTTAATTCTTTTAATGATTGGATCATAATCAGCATCATGAAGTTGGTGTGTAAGAAAATTATCAGTTATTGGTTCTGTGAAATTGCAGTTATTAAGTCTTTGGTGTATATCCTCACGTATACCTGCATTATTAGCCGGGACTAAAATAAAAGCAATTATTTCTTTTGAAGAATTATGCTTTTTATTAAGTATACTTATTGCATCCAAAAACAAGTCTATTCCTTTGTTTTTAAACTCATACCTACCACTATTAGCAATAAACAAAGTGTCATCATTAACTTTTGTATTAAACATCGCTTCTGAGACTTCAATAAGCTTATTACGGGCAATTTTTCTTTTGTTTTCAAAATCTGAATCATCTGGAACAAATGAATCTTCGAAGCCATTGGGTGTTATAATATCAACATCCTTACTTAGGAATTGAGCACATTCTCTGGCAGTAATTTCACTAACAGTGGTAAAACTATCAGCATTAAAAGCAGCATTTTTTTCAAGAGATTGTTTTGCTGAAATACCAAATTCTTTTGCTTTAAGATCGCCATCAAATGTTAATAAATCTTTGTATAATGGCAATCCATTTCCTGCTATCGATCTTCCAACTGCTGTTGCATGAGTTGTAAAAACTGTTCCGACTTGTGGTGTTGTGTCTTTTAAGTAAAGAACACCAGTTCCAGTTAACCATTCATGAAATTGTGCAATTATTTTATCACCAGAACTTAAATTATATTTATAAAAGCTTTCGATTATTTTAGCAGCAGCGTAACCAAACATAGCTGGTTCTGTATAATCCCACTGCCCTGAAAGTGAGTCAAGCTTATACTTAATCCAAAAATCAGTAAATATTTTATCTTT
>DYDE01000156.1 GCA_020718065.1 Marinifilum sp.
CATTTATAATAGCTGCAATTGATATCCCATATTATTCTTATTACAACTCACGCATAACTCGCGCAATTTTTAACTGGACAAATGATTTATCAAGTATGACAAAATCAGTTATCCTGAATGTTGAATATATAAAATATTATTTGGTTTTATTTATAATATGTATTTCGTGGTGGTTTTCTCACAGGTTTATATATAGAAAAATATTTAAGAATAAGAAAGAGCAATATAATACTACAAATGAAGGAATCCTAAAACGAATTATTATTTCATTGTTTGTATTGTTATTACTCTTCAGCGGAATTAGAGGTAATTGGTTTTTCAAACAAGGTCCATTGCGAGTTAGAGAAGCTTTTTTTACAGAATATGCATTTATTAACCAGTTGGGTTTAAATCCTATTTTTAGTTTTATGGAAGGATTTGTTGAAAAAAGAATCAATTATTTTAAAGACAAAGAAGCTATAACAAAGATGCAGCAATATATGCATATTACTCAGAAATTCGATTCCCCGATTGCAAGAGAAATTATACCTGATACAATTACTAATAATAAGCCAAATATTGTGATCGTGTTAATGGAGAGTATGAGTGCATATCAAGTTGGTAGTTTGGGAAATAAAAAACATTTAACACCCAATTTAGATAGTATTTCTGAAAGATCTATTTCTTTTTCTAATCTTTATTCAGCAGGTATCCATACCAGTCATGGGATAATGGCTGCATTATATAGTTTTCCGGCTTTGTTAAACAAAAGACCAATGGTTTCGACTTATGGCAGTGTTGGTACCTTTGCTGGTATTCCCAATGTGTTGAAAGATAAGGGATACCAGACTCTCTTTTTTCAGACAACGGATGCCAATTTCGATAATATGCAATCTTTTTTAAGTCGCAATGGCTTTGATACGATATTTAGTAATAATAGTTATGAGGGATACAAAAGAGCCAACAATTGGGGCGTGCCAGATCATATTCTTTTTGAATATGGAATAAAAAAAATAAATGAAATAGAACATAATAAAAAGCCATTTTTTGCTACATTTATGACAATAACAACCCACGATCCTTTTGATATTCCTGAAGATATTACATTTATACCAACAGCAGATTCAAAAGTTGACAAATGCTATCAATATGCCGATTGGGCGATTGGTGAGTTTATGAAAGGAGCTGCAAAGCAACAATGGTTTGGAAACACCATCTTTGTGTTTGTTGCTGATCATGGGTTTAATTTCGATCCGCTATATGATATGCCCATTACATATCATCATATACCATTGATTATTTATGCTCCTGATATTGTTAAAACACCAAGAAAAATTGAAGGATTCGGTTTGCAGTTAGATGTGTTTCCTACTATTATGGATGTTGCCGGATTGCAATATACAAATAATACAATAGGGATGTCTTTGTTAAAAGAGCAACGCCCATTTGCATATTTCTGTGCTGATAATAAAATAGGTTGTGTAAATAATGAGTATTTCCTTGTGATCAGAAATAATGGTAAAGAATCACTTTACAAATATAAAAAAGGAGATATTAATAATTATATTGAAAACCAAGCCGAGTTGGTAATTAAGATGAAAGATTATACTTATTCTATGTTACAAACAGCTCAGTGGATGCTCGAGAATAACAAATACCAATTATCCCTAAACAAGGACTAAGTATTAGGTACTTAGTATCAAGTACTATTTACTCAGAACTATGTACTCTGTGTTACGTACTCAGAACTATGAACTCAGAACTATGTACTAAGTACTTTATACTTGATACTATTTATGCAAACCTATTTGCACTCCAATAGTTAGTCTTGGCAATTCAGCATAATTGTAACTGCTTTTAAACAGATCAGACAAACGGTAATTGGCATAAACAACCCAACGATTTATTCCTATACGTGTAAGCACTCCATAATTAAAAGCTTCGTAATATTTTAAATGAGTAACCTTTGTTTTGTAAATATTATCATTTGCATCATTCTTGTTCTTGGTGAAGTGGCTACATAAAAATGTCCAGTCTGCATATGCTCCCAGATCAATAAATTTCCCAATAATATTCCCTCTTTTGCCAAAGTTGAAACGGTTGTATAAACCCAATTCGAAATTATGGAATGTTAAACGTTCTTTGTCATTTTGCAATGAGTCTGGAGTGCGTTTATCATTGGTTTGAGAAAGACGATACCATGATAAATTATAGGAAATATCATAACCAATAGCATAAAAGTTAGATATTTTTAATTTTGTTCTATATCCAAAAATAAAATTTGATGATAGACCCAAATCAACGTTGCTGCTTTTGTTTTCGGATTGTGTTGCTGCAAATCCAAATCCTATATATGGATGTTTGTAATGTTTTAGATTTGGACCATTTTTTTCAATAACAGAATCGCTGTTAACCGTTTCGTTAAACAGAACGTCCTGAGCGGAAGAAATTTGCAATAAAGCAATAGCAAATAATAAGGTTAGAATTGATTTCATTTTTCTTTATTTTATTTTGTAAGTACTGGTATAATAATTATAATGAAGGTTAATAATATCTCCTTTATTATATTTTGAAAGGTCTAGCTTTAATACCTCTTTTTGGTTAACGGACAAAACATAGTATTCTTTAAGCAAACCGTTTGTTCCCTCAATGTTGTAATAAAATAGTTTGTTGCTATCCAAGGAAGATGGTTCAATGTTAACTGTTAGTTCATTGTCTTCTGTTTTAAATGTAAAAGTTGGTTCTTTTGTTGTATTGGTTTTGTTAGTGAAATAATTGGCCTGAGGAACACCATAACCATGTGCATAATCAAAATAGGGGTAAAGATTGGCAGACTTTTCTAATTCACTGAAAAGTTGCATATTTGTATAAGTTCTGTTCATCTGCCACGCACAAGCAGCAAAACCGGCAACCAAAGGACTGGAAAATGAAGTGCCCTGAGAACTACCAATACTTTCTTTTTTGGCAACAATTACAGAACCGAATGCACATACATTTGGTTTCATTCGTTTGTCGGATGTTGGTCCGAAAGAGCTGAATGAAATATGATAGTTGGTATAAGGATCTATTCCTCCAATAGAAAGAACACTATCAGCATCAGCAGGAGTGCCAATATATTTCCATTTGTTGTCACCATCATTGCCTGCTGCATTCACAACCAAGATACCTTTGCGGGCAGCAAGATTGCCAGCACGCGAAACCAAACTGGTTTTTCCATCCATCTGGTTGTTAAAATAACGATGGTAAGTATATCCCAAAGAACTATTAATAATATCAGCCCCGTTTTTATCGGCCCATTCAACAGCAGCCAGCCAGTTTACTTCTTCGGAATAGGGTTCGGTGTTTACCTCTGTCCTTGCCAAAAGAAATTCTGCTCCTGTTGCTAATCCAAGTTTCACTCCATTGATCATACCCCCAATACAAGACATAACCATGGTGCCGTGAACATTATAACTATATACAAATTCTTTGTTTTTGGTAAAATCCCAGGTTTTAATAATTCTATTGTCCTTGCGGATATGTTCAAATACAGGGTTTTTATCAACAGTAGGAAATCCTCCATCAAAAATAGCAATGCGTATTCCTTTTCCATCAATTCCATTCTTTATAAACAAACTACCACCCATTGTTTCGGTTTGGCGCTTTATTAAACTGCTGTCAGTAGAAATTGCAGTGGTGTCGAAGTCATTATTATAGGAGCTATATATCAGATAAGAACAAATTAACTGCACTTCCGAAACAAAGGGGAGGGTTTTGATGGTTTCGATCTGAAACCCATTTGCTTTTATGGCCATAGCATTAAACCACCTGCTTTCATTTAACACCGAATCGCAAAGAGATGATATTGACTTTTTATAATTATTGTTTAAAGGAAAATCGGTAGAATCGTAAAGCGAAATCCCCAACGAAATTCTTCTATCAATGGCTTTGCTATCAAAATATTCATAAGGATTGAAAGTAACATCTTTTTTATCCCTAAAAAACACCCAGTAATTGTTTTGCGAAAACAAATTACTGCTTAAAGTAATTGATAATAATAAAAATAAAGTAAATTTAATAGACTTCATCAAAATAACATTTTATAATGCAAACTTAGTTAATTTTAATGAAATATATTCACTTACGTTAAAAATAAGAAGGGAAGGGAATATGGAAATTAAATGGCTATTTACCAGTAGTTTTGGTTCAATAAAAATTTGATAGAAAATTAAATATAGTTTATATTTGTAATTGGACTGGCAGCAAGCCAGAAAATATTCACAAAACTAATTAAAATTTGAATTATGAAAAAACCAACCATTTCAATTTGTTTAATGCTGTTTTGTATTTTAACACAAAATGCACTAAGTCAGAACCCAGTGGTAATATCAGAACATGCAATATGGTGCACACACTACCAGATTGGTTTTCCCCCGACTGAATCTTATACTATTTATAAAAGCGCTGGTGATACCTTGATAAACAGCACAAATTTTATAAAGCTTTATAGTGCACCAGCTCACCGGAACGGATTTTCTTCATATAGTCAGGATGGTCCATTTACATATTGTTATGCATTCAGAAATGATACAAATAATCGAGCATATATTTTTCCCGCAACAGATACCAGTGAACATTTATGGTATGATTTTAATCTTTCTGTCGGAGATACCTTGCCTGAAAATCCAAGTTGGTACTCAACACAATATTTAAATCCAGGTAACAACGTTATTGTTAGTAATATAGATTCTGTATTTTATTGTAACGAATACCATAAAAGATATATTTTTAATAGCATGATGTTCCCTAATCTTGTTTGTGGTGTTGGTTTTAATGGTGATTTAATTAAAATTAATGGTATTTATTTTGAATATTACGTAGGTTTAGATTTTTTTTGTTCTGATTCACTAATTTCAAATTGTTGTTTTACTATTACTGGAATTCAAAATATTGATAATAATACTTCTGACATTTTATTTTATCCTAATCCTGTAAAAGATATTATATCTATCACCCTCGTAGACAAAGCGAAAGTAGAAATTTTAAGTATCGAAGGACAAATAATAAAAACAATCAATGCAACAGAAAAACAAACAACAATTGATGTTGCGGACTTATCAAACGGAATTTATATAATTAGAGCAAAGACTGACAAAGGAATTGTTGTAAAAAAGTTTATTAAAAACTGATCACCTATAGTGGAAAAAGAGAATGCTTTATAGAAGATAAGAACAGAACAGAAACATATTGCATACTTGTTTGAAAAAGATAAGTATTAAATGTATTTCTAACTTTTTTCATAATATAAAATTTATGTAAGTTTGTTGTTATTTATAAATATCTGTAAATATTTGTAATTGGACTGGTGACAAGTTGGAAATTGTATTCGATTTTAAGGTAACCAAAAAAATAGACACAAATAATTTAGATAATAATATGAAAGAAAAATTTGAAAATGAAGTTGTAAGATTATTTGCAAAGAATTACCAAATGATTCTTACTTTATTATATTTATTTGCAATTGCAACAGGAATGTTATTTAATGCCGTAATGTATGGCAGGTATGGCATTAATATATTTGACTATTCAGATATATTTGATTTCCTTATAGCACCTTTTGCTGATTATAGAATTTTACTTTTTACAATTATATCTTTTTTCTTGACGTATGTCTTTGTTAAGTTTGATTTAACAATAAAGACAAAATATCCGAAATTTTATTTCATATTAAATTTTGGAATACACTCAGAAAGCTGGTCTTTTTTATATCGCTGCATTTGTGCTACTGTTGCATTTGTTGGATATATGTACATTTCTGCAATTATTTATGGAAATATTTCTGAACGACAAGTAAATACACAATATATTAATGTGCGTTTTGTGGACAATGAGAAATTATCAGGTAATTTTATTGGAAAGACAAAAGATATTATTTTTATAAGAGAAAATGGGAAAGTAAAAGTGATTCCTATCAACTCTTTAGTTAAAGAATATGAGATAAAATAAAACCTCATACAACAAACCTCATATAAAATGATGGTTTCTAAGATTTAAAAAAACTTTAAGCATGTATTTATGTTTTGTGTCATTTGATTTTGATTGGGCTTTAATATCTTCAAATTACATAGCACAGGATGTTATTGTGTTTTAACAAATACAGAATCACTAAAAAACAATATGATTGATTTCGAAAAAATAGATTATCTTAAAATAGGGAATGACAGGCAAAGAAAAGCTTATGAATTTTTGATGGAGTCTGATATATTTGAGATTTTAAAAGAGTATAATCCGATATTGACAGGTACAATCCCGATTAATATTGACTTGCCAGATAGTGATCTGGATATAATATGTGAATGTAATGATCATGATACGTTTTGTGATAGTTTGAAACAACATTTTGGCAAATACGATGCATTTAAATTATGGACAAATACTTTTTATGGAGTTAAAGCAAGTATTGCCAGCTTTAATTCTGAAAACTTTATGATTGAGATATTCGGACAAAACATTCCAACAGTTCAACAGAATGCATACAGGCATATGATCATTGAAAATCAGATTTTGCTTGAAAAGGGATTGGATTTTAAAAATCGAATAATTGAACTTAAAACAGCAGGATTAAAAACAGAACAAGCTTTTGCAAAATTACTTGGATTAAGTGGCGACCCTTATCTCGAACTTTTGAAGTTGGACTCTAATTTCGTAATCAGAGAAATAAAACCAACAGAGTATTCTTTTCTAAAAGAGATGTTGTATCAGGCAATTTATATATCAAATAAGGAGACCATATTGCCGAGAGAAATAATTGACACCCCAGAATTGAAACGATATATTGAGAATTTTGGTGTAAATAATGATTTTTGCCTAGTTGCTGAACAAAGAGATAAATTAATTGGTGCGATTTGGATTAGACTATTTAACTCCCAAAATAAAGGTTATGGTTTTATAGATGACGAAACACCTGAACTGAGTATGGCAGTTCTTAATGAACATAGAGGGCAAGGAGTTGGAAAAGAATTGTTAAAAGCATTGATTGATAATTTGGCAAATAAATTCAAAAGGATTTCATTAAGTGTTGATAAAAAGAATTTTGCTTATGGTTTATACAAAAAGTTTGGATTTATTGATTATCATAATGATGAAAAGTCTGTAATTATGAAGAGAGAAATGATTTAAAAAAAAGAATAATACACATATTATAATGCAAGCGGGTTTGGTTTTGTTGATTTTCAATTTAGCGGTTTGGGAGTGTTCGTGGTTAGAAAAAATTCAGTGTAAACTGAATATAAATAGCTTTGTAATCCTCAAACGACATTATTCCACCAAATTATAGCACAACATAATAAGAAATTTAAATAGTAAACAATGTCATTTGAAAAGATATTTCGGGAATCAAACATAATACTGACCGAAGGCGCCCTGGTGGAAAGATTGAAAACAGAATTCAATGCAGAAATGGATGCTTCAATTAATCATGCAGGGTTAATATATAGTAAGCCTGAAATTCTGGAAACCCTTTATCAACAATATATTGATATTGCACAAAAACATCATCTTCCGATCATGATCATGACACCTACGCGGAAAGTAAATGTTGAGTCAATAGATAAATCACCTTTTCATAATAAAGAAATCATTTCTGATGCATGCTCCTATTTGAATAGAATCAGGGAAAGCTACCATGATTATTCACAAAATATTATGATCGGCGGATTGCTGGGCTGCAAAGGCGATGCCTATAGTGGTGAGAAAATGATGGGTATTGAGGAATCTTATACTTTCCATAAACAGCAAACAATTCAATTTCAAAAAGAAAAGATCGACTTTTTATTTGCAGGCATTATGCCCGAAATTAATGAAGCCATAGGAATGGCCAAAGCAATGGCTGAAACAAATATTCCATACATTATTAGTTTTATGATACGGAAAAATGGCTGTCTGATGGACGGAACAAGCGTATCTGATGCAATTAAAATAATTGATGAGCAGGTAAATCCAAAACCAATTTGTTATATGAGCAATTGCATTCATTCAACAAACCTGATGGAGGCATTAAACAATGATAAGAACAAAGGCAGTGACCAATTAAAAAGATTTTGTGGAATACAAGCCAATGCATCAATTTTGAGTCCCGAAGAACTCAATAATTGCAATATCCTTCAGCAAGGTGATTTTAATAATATGATAGATGAAATGTGTTTATTACAAAAGCATTTCGGTTTCAAAATAGTTGGAGGGTGTTGTGGTACGAATGATGAATTTTTGGAAATGTTGGCAGAAAGAATAATAAGTAATTTGCAATAAGTGGTATAATTCATTGTCGTTGTTTCTGCTAATTAATTGCCATGTAATCTATAACTTCTACAAATATCAAATTCCTTGCCCCTTTTTTAGGAAAGGAGTTAGAATAGGAGTGCAAAAAAGATTTGCATGCTATTTATTTGCTCTATTAGTGTTTATAAATCAGGTGTTTCTGTTAATTTGAATCTCTTTTCCATGAAAAGTAATCACTTTCTCATGAATTGTAATCACTTTCTCATGAAAAGTAATCACTTTCCCATGAATTGTAATCACTTTCTCATGAATTGTAATCACTTTTCCATGAAAAGTAATCACTTTCTCATGGATTGTAATCACTTTCTCATGAAAAGTAATCACTTTCCCATGAAAAGTAATCACTTTCTCATGAAAAGTAATCACTTTCTCATGAAAAGAAATCACTTTTCCATGGATTGTAATCACTTTTTCATGGAAAGTAATCACTTTCTCATGAATTGTAATCACTTTTCCATGGAAAGTAATCACTTTCTCATGGATTGTAATCACTTTCTCATGGATTGTAATCACTTTTCCATGAAAAGTAATCACTTTCTCATGGAAAGTAATCACTTTTCCATGGATTGGTAAAAAACCCGGAGAGAAGCTTTCCTTTTATAAGAAATACCTGCTCACATTATTTGTTTTTTAGTCCGTCAAAGTACATTTTCTATATCTTTTCTGATGAACACTGAAGGAGTCGAAGAGCCCATTGTAATAATCTTTAATTTAAAAGTAAAGTGGAAATGTTCTTTTCTATAGGCTTTGTTTTTTTATTATAATAATTTTTCTTTTGAAAATTATAACACAAAAATAATACTAAACAACTAAGTGCTAATTAATTTTAACTTTTTTTAACAATTATTAACTTTTTTTAACATATGGAGGCAATGTGAAAGGGAAAAGATAAAAGGAGAATGATAAATGGTAAGAAATGACAAGCTGAAGCTAAGGTAACAGGCTGATGCTTTGCCCGACCTAGCCCGAATACTTAAAACAATTAAAAAACATTAATTTTTATTGTATATCATTTATAAATAAAAAATTATATTTTTGTAATAAAATAAT
>DYDE01000157.1 GCA_020718065.1 Marinifilum sp.
AAAAACATTTACAAATTATACAACAAAACAAGGATTAGCCAGCGATCAGGTAAATTGCATTTTTGAAGATTCAAAAGGAAATATTTGGTTAGGTACTGAGGGTGGGATATCATGTTATGTGCCTTCTTCTACATATAAAATAAACGATAAATTATTTATCAATTTTACTAAAAAACAAGGATTACCAGATATCAGTATAAGAAGTATTGCAGAAGATAAAAATGGTAGCCTTTGGTTTGGTTCAAATATTGGAGGAGTGTCGCGCTTTGATGGAAATTGCAAAAGAAATGCAATGGCTGATTATAAATCAAATGACATGCCATCTAATTTGTTCGTTAATTATTCTCAAAGTCTTAAAAAAGATTTTAATTCTGTATATAGCATTATAGAAGATAATTGTGGAAATATGTGGTTTGGTACCTTTGGTGGCGGAATAGCTTGTTTTAATGGGAAAACATTTAAATACTATAATACAGATCAGGGATTGACCAGTAATTACGTTAGAGTTTTATTTAAAGACAAAAAAGGTAATCTTTGGATAGGAACACGTGATGGAGGTGTTTCTTTTCTTGATATAAATTGTGTTAATAATCAAACAGAAATAGCCAATAATAATCAATCTCAATGCACTATTTTTATTAATTATTCTACAAAACAAGGATTGGCAAATAACAATGTAAGAAGTATTCTCGAAGATAAACAAGGAAATCTATGGTTTAGTACTGGAGGAAGAGGAGTATCTCGTTATGATGGAAAAGCGTTCATTAATTTTACTACAGATCAGGGACTGACGAGTAATTATTTAAGGAGTATTGTTGAAGACAAAAAAGGAAATCTTTGGTTTGGTGCCTGGAATGGTGGTGTATCTTGTTTTGACAAAAAAACATTTACTACATATAATGTAAATCAAGGTTTGATAAACCCGGATATTAATGGTATTTTTATAGATAAAAAAGGAAATCTTTGGATTGGTGCCCATGGAGGAGGAGTGTCGTGTTTTGATGGTAAATCGTTTACAATTTATACAACATTACAAGGACTTGCAAGCAACGTAGTAGAAACTATTTATGAAGATAAAAAAGGAAATATATGGTTTGGTACAAGAGATAATGGAGTTTCTTGTTTTGATGGAAAATATTTCACCAACTACTCTACAGATCAGGGATTGTTAAACAGCCCCATTCTTTGTATTGCAGAAGATAAATATGGTTATTTGTGGTTTGGTACTGAAGGGAAAGGCTTATTCCGCTTTAACGGAAATAATTTCCAAAATATGAATCAATCACAAGAAAATTATTTTATAAATTATACTATTTCTGATGGCCTTGCAAATAATACAGTTTATTCGATGTTGATTGATAATAAGGAAAATATTTGGATTGGGACTATTGGAGGAGGTATAAGTCGTATTTTGGTAGAAGATTTAGATAAGATATACAATCATCAATCAAAAAGATATAATAATTCTAAGATTGATTTTAAAAATGTTTCCTCTAAATCAGGTTTATCTAGCGATATTGTTAGTAGTATCATTGAAGATAAAAGAGGAAATATTATTATTGGAACGATGCTGGGGTTTACCATTCTTATTCCAACAGAGATTAATAAAGGTGGTAAAATTATCACACCAGGTGAAGAAACAGCTTGGAAAATTAAAATTTTTAATTCAAATACTGGTTTTCCTGTAAAAGATATTAATGGAGGTTGTGGTAATCATGGGGCTTTGTTTTGTGATAGCAAAGGAATAATATGGGCAGGAACGGGATCAGACAAAACTGCACTTGTTCGTTTAGATCTTAAAGAAATAAACGAAAGCAAAGATGCTCCCATTTTGATTTTACAAAGTATAAAGATTAATAATGAAAATATATGCTGGTATAATTTAAAACAAAGCAAAAATCATATAGACAGTCTTGCGCTTTCAAATGAAGAAATACTGAATTTTGGACAACCTCTTTCTGATACAGAACGTATTAGCATGTATGAAAAATATGGAAGTATTAAATTCGATAGTATTACCAGATTTTATTTTATTCCTCAAAATTTAGTTTTACCATTCAATAACAATAATATTACGTTTGAGTATGCAGCTATTGAAACCTCAAGACCTTTTTTGGTTAAATACCAATACATGCTCGAAGGATATGATAAAGAATGGAACCCGGTAACAAATAAAACATCTGCATCTTTTGGTAATATATCCGAAGGTACTTATACTTTTAAGCTCAAGGCTTGTAGTCCTGATGGTATTTGGAGCGAACCAATAACTTATACATTTAAAGTATCTCCTCCCTGGTATCGTGTTTGGTGGATGTACCTTTTATATTTTGGAGTATTTGTTTTTATAATCTGGAGTATTATTAAAACAAGATTAAGAAATCTTAATAAAGAAAAAGAAAGACTAGAACAAAAAGTAAAATTGCGAACAGCACAATTACAGCAGGCAAATGAAGAAATTAAACAAAACATTGCCATTGTTGAAAAAACAGCTCAAATAAAGCAGCAATTCTTAGCAAATATGAGTCATGAAATCAGAACACCGATGAATGTGATTATGGGAATGTTGAATATGATAGACAAAACAAAACTTGACGAAACCTATGCAGATTATATTCAAACTATTCAGGCCGCCTCGGAAAACTTACTTATTATTATAAACGATATTCTGGATTTAAATAAAATAGAAGCTGGTAAAATGATTTTAAAACCCAATGCTTTTAATATTATTAATACATCAGAAAAGATAAAAAAATTGTTTGATGTAATTGCCATAAGTAAAGGGATTAATTTTAATATCAATTTATCAAAGGACATTAATCAATTTATTATTGCAGACGAAAACAGAATTATACAAATTGTAAGCAACCTTATTTCCAATGCATTTAAATTTACACCCAAAGGAAGCATTTTTGTTAATTTTTCTATTGCAAAAAAATGGAATGAAGAAATTAAATATTTAGTTGAAGTAATAGATACTGGTATAGGTATTAAAGAAGAGGATCAGAAGAAACTGTTTGCCAAGTTTAGCCAATTAGACAATACTTTGACCCGAGATTATGAAGGTACGGGTTTAGGTCTGGCAATATCTAAAGAACTTGCTGAATTGATGGGTGGTGAAATCGGTGTAAAGAGCGAATACAATAAAGGCAGTACTTTTTGGTTTACTTTTATTGCCAAAGTATCTGGCGAAAAAGAGGATATTTCCGATAAAACAATTTTTCAGAATTTCAAAGACATAAGGTTTAATTTATCTGTGCTTTTGGTAGAAGATAAGTATGTAAATCAAAAAGTTGAAACCCTTTTACTCGAAAGCATCGGCTGTAAAGTAGAAATTGCAAACAATGGTAAAGAAGCGGTTGATATAATTTCGGCAGGAAATATTTACGATATTGTTTTTATGGATATTCAAATGCCTGTGATGGATGGTGTTGAAGCAGTGGAAATTTTACGAAAAAATGTTAAAAATCTACCACCTATTATTGGTTTAAGTGCGAATGCGTTGGAAGGTGATGCCGAAAAATATATTAGTCTGGGGATGGATGATTATATCGCAAAACCATTTACAACCGAACTAATTAAAGAAAAGTTGTATAAATGGACATTTAAAAGAAAATAGAAATATAAATTAACACGTTCCAAGACAAGACTTCAAATAATTTAGATATGCGTCTTCCCTTTGTAATATTTCTATCCCTTATTTCATTCTTTGCATATGACCAAAACAAATCGATTCATGTTTTGGTTGCCCTTTGTGATAATAAAAATCAGGGTATTGTTCCTGTACCAAAAACAATAGGTAACGGACAGGATCCTGCCAATAATCTTTATTGGGGTTGTGGATATGGAGTGAAGACATTTTTTAAAAAACAAACAGATTGGAAGTTTGTAAAGCAAATAAATAATCCAAGTCCAGAGATTTTCGAACGTTTGGTTTTTAAACACAAGGACTCATCCCTATATTTGATTACCGATGCTTATGATGGAGCCGCAATAAAGCAGACAGTTACTGACTTTTTAGATTATTCATCAGGTTTAAATAAAATATCTTTTTATCTCGATTCCGTTAAAATAAATGCAGGGGGCAATGCAGATCTGATTTGTTATGTGGGGCATAATGGGTTAATGGATTTTTCGTTGGACAGCTATCCCTCAAAAACAGATAATAAGAAAAGAGAGGTGGTGATTTTAGCTTGTGCCAGCAAGAATTACTTTTATAATCACATAAAGAAAACCGATGCTTACCCACTCATCTGGACCACCAATTTAATGTGTCCCGAAGCATATACCTTAGATGCTATTATTGACTCATGGATTATAAATGATAATGCAACACAAACATGTGAGAAAGTAGCACAAACCTATAACCAATATCAAAAATGTGGAATAAAAGGTGCAAGAAATTTATTTGTAACGGGATATTAGAATAACACTATAATGTTGAACTAAAAAACAAAAGATGAACCCCATATTTTCCACAATCAAAGAAACGCTCGAAAAAGCAAAAAATCCCTTTAGTGTTGAACATAACAAACTTTTCGAAGATCAAACATGCGAGCTTTTTGCCTCTCGCACAGCAGGCATGGCAGGAAAAGATTTTATCTTTATTCACGATTTAGATAAGAAGAACAAAGAAAAGAGCAACCTTCAATTAATTCACGAAGCTTCCAGTAAATATGCCAATGGCTTTTATAAAATGCCGAAATGGTTTCGTTTTAAGGTGCCAAACATAGTTTCTGTTTTCGTTGCTGCCAATGGTTTAACCCAGGAATTAAAAAATTGGGCCGAAGAGTCAACCAGAACCATGACTGGTGGTGAATTCCATTCCGTTTTTTTTATTGATCTAAAGTTTAAAGCATTCTATGGTCAAGGGAAAAGCAGAACCCATGTTGATGGAGTTCCCTTTATCACTTCTTTAGAATTCAAGAACGTGGATCCTCAAAACAGAGCCTATTATACCATTGCAATGTTAGCAGACAATGTTTTTCAAATGAGTAATCAGTCATAAAGCTTCATCCAGCTTGCTTGTTCAGTGGAGTATTTTGTTTTACACCTTTTTATGATAATATTGGTTTAATATTTCCTTTAAAACAGTATTCTGCAATATATAGGGGTATTATAACAGATCGAAGAGTATCAAACGAACACAATATTAAAAATAAATTAGGGGTAGTTAAAAAAACTCAAAAAAAACAGTTTCCCACGGATTTCTCAAATATTCGCAGATTGATTTTCAATACGTTGTTATATTTATTCTGCTAAAATTAGCGAAATCTGCGGGAGAAACATAATTTTTAGAACCCTCCTTAGTAAATTTAGCTTAGTTGAGAAATAAAAGAGATCTTATTTCTGTAATACCATCAACTTGCATAATTTCATCGTTTGATTGAAACCATTGCTGTTAAGTTTAATAAAATACATTCCCGCATCGACATAATTCCCTAAATCATCTTGTCCATTCCATTTTACAGAATAATTTCCTCCTGCTTGATTTCCTTCATACAATACTTTAATCAAACGGCCATTTATATCGTATATTTTCAGAGAAATATTACTTTGTTCTGGGATAGAATAATTTATCAGGGTACTTTGATCAAATGGATTCGGGAAAACATTTTCCAATCCGAATTTTGAGTCTTCAGATAGCACCGGAACTGAAATTGGTATAACATTTATCATACCCAGATATGGTATAACATCTCCACCCCGAACAGTTATATTTAATTGGTTTAATGATGCTGGAGTATATCCAAGGGTTACATGACCATTTTCATCTGTATAACCAGATGCAAATACAGAATTCCCTGAAATGGTTACCTGAGCACTATCAACAGGTAGTCCTGACGCACTATGTGTAACAGTAATTGTATTTTCGTTGTATTGAAAAAGAACTGAAGTCGGGTGATTAACATTAACTGTTAAGGGTATTTCCTTCCAAATATGAATACTGGGGTCTCCCAAAAGAGCAAAGACGCGGTAGTGATATTCAACCCAGGGATCACTGCCGAAAACATTATAAACGCGCAATTTGCCTCTAAGTAAAGCCTGACCTGGTTTTTCCATTCCTTCCCAGAAAAATCCGAGATAAATTCCATCATCAATATGGTTGTCATATTGTGTATGTGTATTCGATACCCCTCCAATAAATACAATAGCACCCCTTAAACTTGTTGGTGTGCCTAATTTTACCAGTTCTTCTCCAAAACCATTGCCCGCTGATGCATCGAACCGGGCAACACCACAACCAATGCTTGTAAAAAATGTTAATTTTGTTCCATTATTAACACTTGCAACATTTGGAACTTCAAATGGATAACAGCTCGCAGCCCACCCAGAATGTGTACCTTCACCACGATAATTTAGAAAGCTACGACCATTGTTAATTGTCTGAATTACATCGTTCACTGTCATCGTACAGGGTGAAGTACTCATTAAGGTATCAACTGAAATAAAACCACCATGCTCTGTCATCATATGAGCAGCAAATCGTTTTGTGTCCACTTGACTCGGGTATGCATTATTGGAAAAGCACGCCCCTTTTATAAACCAGTCGGTATTGGTAGTATTAGGAGTTTTTTCATAACTTATCACTTTGTTGATCATAATTTGCAAATCATAAGTGCTTTGTACGGGAAACCTTCCAATCATCATTTCAGGGAAAAAGTCATTTCCATCAATTTCAACAAAATAATCTTCATTAGCAAATGTATAATCATAAACTACTAATTTTCTTGGACACACACCATAATCACCAACCAATAGAACATAGTTAGGTGGATATAACGAATTGTGATATACATTTGCAATATGGTCTCTGATGATTGTTGAATTAGTTGAGGTTGCTCCAATATCGCTAAACTTTGTAATAATAATATCAACTCCACTTTTTCTTTTCCAATCAGCAAAGGCTTGAAAAGTACTTACATATGCATCAGGCATAATGCAAAGCATAACATCCCTTCCGGTTTTATCACCCAAATTAAGTTTGGATAAAGCACTTTTGTAATTAAAGATAAAGCTTTCGTAAATTTTTTCAAAAGATGGAGCAATTGATGTTGTCTGTTTTGTTTTAGGATTGACAACATTGTCTGAACTGTATTTTATTTTTACAGTAATGGAGGAGGTAACCTGTAATTCCTTTTTTGAAGCAATATATCTGAAGGGATATACAGCCAATCTTACGATCCTGAAATCACGAAAAACAATAGGCGATTCAATTGAAGCTAAATTAGTTGGATATACATCAGAACTTGAATACGCGCTTTTATCTTCTATATAACTTGATTCAGGCTGTCCTTCCCACCAACTCTTTCTGCAAGGAGGTAAACTAATATTGCTGAAAGTTTGCAAACCACCCGTTTCGATGACTTCTACTGTAACTCCAGCATTATCAGGAACAGCTATTATTTTGGCAATGTATGGTAATTCAGGAGAGCCCGCCAACGTAGTAGAAACTTCAGATAGCAGGTCTATCGACTGATAAAGATTGTTTCCTGTATAAAGTTCTTTTAATTCAAAACCCGATATATCAACTTTGATAACAGTACTATTGTTGTCATCACTTAATATTTGCACTACAGGTGCTGTTTTGTTTTTTTGTATGTTATTAAGTGGATACCACTGAGCCATCATACAAAGAGGAAAAAAACCTAAAATTAAAGATAAAATAAAAGTTTTCATATGAATTCGATTTTAAGCTTTTAGGATAAAAGGCATTTGGTTTTTGTATAAATAAAAAATACTTGAATATTTCTGCAGAAATAAATCTATAATTATAATTTAGAAAGATTTAATTTAAATTTCTAATTAATATAATATTAAACAAAAATATGAAAAAATTATAAACAAATGTATATATGTTAAGAGAAATATTTTCAAGTAGTCTTGTTTAGTGTTTATCTGATCATTTCTTTATCATTACTAAGTTAATACCAAATCACTGTTTTGCGATTTTTTATGATATAATCTTCTTATACCAAGTTGCATTCATAGAGGAAATATCCGAAAATGAATGCTTATTTGGTATTATGCCGAAGCAGTTCAAAAACAATTTCAAAAGCGAAGTGCATTGAAATTGTATCTTTGAACGCAACTCGGTATTATACTATTTACATTAAAAAAATTTATATCTTTGCACATCTAAAAACATTGGATGTTTAATTTTAAAATGGATATTGTAAAGTAAATAACCTTTGGTGTTCTGCCTAAGGTTATCCCTTTTTTTTGACTCAGACAAATACTTGTCTGAGCAATTTTCTTTTCTATTTATTAATAAATAGTTGAAGTCTGGTATAAAATAAATTGCCATGAATTCAACCAAAAAAAATTAAATATCATGAGTAACGAAAATAAATCAATACACGAATTCGATTTCAATTTAATCTGTGAATATTATTCAGGTGTGGAACGACAAGGACCTGGTAGCCCTGAGGTAACAATAAAAGCATTGAGCTTTATCGACAACCTTACCAGCAAATCCCATATTGCCGACATTGGTTGTGGAACAGGTGGTCAAACAATGGTGCTGGCAAAGCATGCAACGGGACAAATTACTGGTGTTGACCTGTTTTCTGACTTTATCAACTTATTTAACTTTAATGCAGAGAAGCTTAATCTTCAGGAAAGAGCAAAAGGTATCGTTGGTTCAATGGACAACCTTCCTTTTCAGAACGAAGAATTAGACCTGATCTGGTCCGAAGGAGCAATATATAATATCGGTTTTCAACGGGGTTTAAATGAATGGAGGAAGTTTTTGAAAACAGGAGGTTATATAGCCGTATCAGAAGCTTCTTGGTTTACAGATGAACGACCCGACGAAATCAATGAATTTTGGCAGGATGCTTATCCAGAAATAGATACTATTCCAAATAAGGTCTCCCAAATGCAAAAAGCCGGATATATACCTGTTGCTACCTTTATATTGCCTGAAAACTGCTGGACAGAACATTTCTATGCTCCACAAGTTAAAGTACAGGAAGCTTTCCTGAAGAAATATGCTGGAAACAAGTCTGCAGAAAACCTCATAGCAAGCGAAAGGCACGAAAGAAAATTATATTACAAGTATAAAGAGTATTATGGCTACGTATTTTATATTGGTAAGAAAATTTAAATAATTAGTGTCAACAAGAAAATTCCAATAATTTTGTTACACTTGTTTTGAAAACAGTCGATTACCCAAGTAAACTCATTGATTTTCAAAACTACGAATGCCTCATTCTTGGTATTTTCTTATCGGACACTAAGTTTTCTTGCAAACACTAATTAAGAATTTTATCAATGAATTCCTCGAGGCTTTGCCTCGGGGTGTGCATCAGCAATTTGTTGTTGTTATTTCTTTG
>DYDE01000158.1 GCA_020718065.1 Marinifilum sp.
AAAGTTTGGTGGTAGCGCATCAGTAAATAGTTCCTAGCGTTTGGAGTGTCTAGAATATTGCGTACTTAAAGTGTCTAAAGCTAAAATAATTGTAATTAGTTGTTTTAACTTTAGGCAGTTTTTTACCACAACATAATATATAAAATTAAATAAATAATAAATTTAAGTTATAATTATATTATTTCCATTTGCTATAAAATGTATTTATAGGTCTAGCCGAGTGCCACGTCAAGCAACATCATTGTGGCAAATCCGATCATAGCTCCAATTGTTGACAAATCGGTATCTTTGCCCGTTTGCGATTCTGGTATTAGCTCTTCTACAACAACAAAAATCATAGCACCAGCAGCAAAGGAAAGTGCATAGGGGAGTATTGGAGTTATTGTTAGTACTAAAAGTGCACCTAATACTCCTGCAATTGGTTCTACTATGCCAGACATTTGTCCATAATGAAATGATTTGAGTCTGGAAAAACCTTCTCTTCTTAATGGAATTGACACAGCAGCCCCTTCGGGAAAGTTTTGCAATCCGATTCCTATTGCTAATGCAATAGCTCCAGCCAATGCTCCTACACTGGGATTGCTTGCCAATACACCAAATGATACTCCAACAGCAAGTCCTTCCGGTATATTGTGAAGAGTAATAGCCAGAACAAGGAGTACACTTCTTTGCCATGAGGTTTTTATACCTTCTGCTTTATCCATTGGTAGTCCCAGATGTAAGTGAGGAAGCAGTTTATCAATTAATAACAGAAATGCTCCTCCTGCTAAAAAACCAACTACAGCTGGCACCCAGGGAGTTCCTCCACTTGCTTCCGTCATTTCTATAGCAGGTTTTAGGAGCGACCAAAAACTGGCAGCAATCATCACACCTGCTGCAAACCCAAGCATTGAATTTAAAACTTTCGGGTTGATGGATTTAAAGAAAAAGACCATAGATGCACCCAATGCTGTAACTCCCCATGTAAAGAGCGTTGCTCCCAATGCCAGTAATACGGGATCATATTCTAATAACCATTCTATATTCATATTGTGCTTATTTTGTGTTTATAACATTTTGTTATTAATTATATTTTCTCATAAATGAAATTAATTTTAAGCGAAGTTAATACTGAAATTGTTTTTTTTTTATAATTTTTTAAAAACAAAAAAATGATTTCACACAAAGCCGCATAATTGTGAATTTAAATTAAATTAAAAACCTTTCGTCTTAGCGTCTTTGCGAGAAAACAAACTGGCGTCTTGGCATCTTAGTGAGAATTAACATAGCGTCTTAGCGTCTTTGAGAGAAAACAACTTAGCGTTTTAGCGAGAAATATAAAAGTATTTACGAAACCAGTTTTCTTATCGGTTCACTATGGGGCAACATCCCTTTCGATGTTATAGCAATAGCCCTGAACCAATACCATGTTCCACTATTTAGTTTTTTAATTAAATACTTTGCCTTTGTACTTGCACCTGCCAGTTTCCATTGGCTTTCGTCTTTGGGCATGGGATCGCTAACATACTGCCATAAATATGCTTTTGCTCCCTGAACAGCTTTGTGTTTTACTGTTACCTGTCCTTGCATTGCATCATCTGCAACCGAAAATTCAGGTAGATTTTTAGAAATAGGTTGTTTTGTGGTGTTATAACCGGAATTTTGTATGACTGATAAAACCCCATTTGCCATTCTTTCTACATAAGCTACCTGTTTGTAAAGCAAATTCGTTAAAGCTTCTCGTGCTTCTCGCATTTTTGCCATTTCTGCTTTCCCTCCACTGCGCGAAGACAAGTATTTTTCTTCAAGATACTTTTCTGCTTCGCTAAGATCTTTCAATGGCACATCAGGTGTTGGAAAAAATGGACTTTTATCCATTCTTTTTGCTATATTACCGGCAAAAGCAATAAGGTTTGGTGTTGGCAAACGTACAAAATCTAATTTTACTTTAACTTTTCTCATGTTTTTTAGGCATTAATTTTGAATTTGTATCGAATTTTCGCGATCGCTGACAGTTTTATTTGTTTTTATCATTAACATTCTCTGATATTGGATCAGGTTTTTACTTTTTAAAACCAGATATTTAGCAAAAAGTACCATTATTTCATATTATATCATACAAATCTGTTAAATGTAAATACACATTTACCTATTGCAAATATACAAAATAAAAATGAAATATCACAATTATTATTTGAAAATTTACATTTAATAATTGTAAATATACATTGAACAATAGTAAATACATATATATTAAATGAATATACAATTATGTTAATTGAGAATAAGAAATTAATAAATGAATAAATACAAACATTAAATGTGAATAAGAAAACAACAATTGTAAATACACATTTGATAGAAAGTAACTCGCAAATTTCATAAATCCTTACTTTTTAATTCTTAATGCTTCATTAATTTTGAAAGAGCTATAAAAAGTGATAGGGTATGAGTTTTTTAAAGAAGGGAATTAAAAGAATACCTGCATTATGGTATTAGAATCAGTTTTAATAATAGGGAAGAAAGAAGATTTTGTAATAATAATTGTTTTTATGAGACTTAATTGTTTTGTTTCTGCTGGTTATTATTTGCTAAAAAAGCACCATAAGTGCGGAATTATGGTAGAATAGAAAGTATAAAGTCAATTTAAGAGCCTCGTAGAGGCGGTATTACTGACAAGGAAATCATTCATGAAATTCAAAAATAGATTATACATCAAAACTATTTTAAAATGATTTGAGTTTGTTCAATTATTCTTCATGAAATATCTTTTGATGATGTTCCTCTTTTTTGATAATATATTTTCTCGTCCTTCAACTGCAAAGACAACATGTGTAATTGTTTTTGTGTAGGTGTTTGCTATAAATTGTATTAAATAATGTCGCCTCTACGAGGCTTTTAGTTAATTGTGTTTACTGCTATGCTACCATAATATCGCCTCCACGAGGCTGAGTTTTGTTTGCTTTAAATGTTGACATATTTTTATTTCTATAAGCTTTATTGTTATTCAAAATTAAAGTTTGATGCCAATAAAATGTTTATTTGATGATTTATAAATTATTTTATATGTTTGCTATTAATAAATGGGGTTTTAGTTTAAGCCATTTATTATTATTTTGAGGTAAAGGATAGGTATTATTTTGAGTGATGTGAATTTTAATATAAATTTGTTGTTAACTAACCCCGATTACAAACATTTGTAAGCGTTTGTGAATGGACTGGTGGCAAGCTAGAAGTTAGCAACAAGTGTAAAACGACTACAGACAAACGAACATTATAAAGAAAAATCAGTATGACTAAGGAAGAGAAAAGAGCAAAATGGCAAGACGACTATCGTAATTACGAACTAAGATGTCCTGAAGTAGATGACACCAAATATCTATTGGAGAATAATGATATAATGAAAAGTTTTCTCACTAATACAGGATTTGACTTTAGTTCAGAAAATTATTCGCACAACAAAGCTGTTCCAGACAGCGAAATACTAAACAGACCTGACCACAGATTTAATAATGAAATGGTAATTGTTGAATTTGACGGCTTTCAACATTATCAAAATGTTGACAACATTAAAACAGACAGATTAAAAGATAAAGTGTATAGTGAAATGGGTTACAAAATTATTCGTATTCCATATTTTGTTCAACCAAGCAAAGAGACATTAAAATACTATTTCAACATTGACAAAAATATTGAGTTACAATATCCGCACGGTTTTATAATTTATGACTCAACACCACCAACAAATTTTTGCGCATTAGGACTTGACCGATTTATTGACGAGTTTGAACAATTCCCCGACTCAGTAAAAAGAGATATTGTTAAGAGTTTAAGAAAACTAATAGAACTTGGCGAAGAAAAGGAATATGTAATTCCGAGACAATTTGAAACCATTTTTGACCAATATTGAAACACCTGTTGCTAACCCGCGATAAACATAATAAGGGCAAAAGTGCTATATTTGAAATATGAATAAGAAAGAAACGATATGCGGAAATGTAAGTGAGGCGCTCCGAAACCCTTACTATGCTTACCGCCACCGTTATGTCTCATGTAAACAAAAAACTCAGCAACATGATTTTGAATGCAAAAAAAATTTTGACCTACTGTCTATTTAGATTATTTGCTAGTTGGATGATATTTTGTGTGTCTATGGTTTGATACTTTGGAGAAATTTTCAATAAAAAAAATAAAAATGACAGAAAAAACTTAAATTTAATAATAGAATATTAACAAATAAAAAATACAAATTATGGCACAAGTAAAAGGTAAATTTATTACCCTGATTGGATCTTTCATGGGGGGGTATCTAAATGCACGAAAAGAGGTTGATGACTTACTGTTTGCAGAAACAGGCAAGCATTATAATGAAGTTGAACCAGAAGGCTGGTATGATGTTAAATGGAATCGTTTATTTCTTGAAGCATACGTAAAAGCGTCTCCTTCGAAAGAATTCGCTATGATTACTTATGGCAAGAGTATTTATCCTATCCTTAAACGATCCAATTTACTACCTACGAACCTTAAAACTGTTCTGGATTTTATAAAATATGAGGCTGAAGGTTTCCAAACTGCCCATAAAGGCTCCGATGTCAAACCAAGGAAGTTTATTAAACTTACTGAAGGTGATGTTATTGTAGAAGCTCCTGCTCCAGGATATAATTCAAAAATGTATGAAGGAGTTTATCTTGGAATTTTAGAGATGTTGGGGGTGAAAACAGGTAAAGTTGTCCAGACCAAGAGTCAGGAGAAAGGAGATATTACATCGGAGTTTCATATTACTTGGTAGTAGCTTCATTCGTATTATACGGCACCCAACAACTTGATAAATTTTCGGCAAAGATTAGTATTTCACAAGGACAGTCAATCGCTGACTTTAACTGGATTGTTTATTAAATTGACAAGTTTCAGATCATAAGGAGAATAAGTTCGGTTTTGATAATCGGTTAGTTGATAAAGTATATTGGGTTCTTTGACCATTAGACAAATGATAAATCATTCGTTTGATAATGCTGATACAATTTGACAAACAAAAAAACAAAATCAGTATTGATAAGTAGTAATTGGATTAATATTTTCTTTTGATAAGATTGAATTTCAATAATGACTAGCATTTAGATAATTTGTCAGTGTTAATAAATGGATCTTTAGTTTAAAAAAAGACAGGAGATAAAGAAAAAACACGTGGCATAACAACGCATGTAAAACATTGGGGTTTAAGTGGTTAAATCAAAGTTTCTGCCCTGCATCAGCGTTTGTGTCGGCGGATAGAAACGAAGCCCGCACTCCCCAACGTTTCATACACGCAGCCGTTAGCAAGCATTATGTAAATACAACAATATATTTTTGACAGAATCATGGTTGGATTTTTTTGTTTTTTTGTGGGGCAAGCATTGGATGATTTTATAGTACAATTTGGTGGACAATTATTAAAAATAAAAAATTACTTAAAAAAAATGTGTTTATGAACTTGAAAATTCAGATGGTTGGTTTCATGTTACAGGACATGAGTTCGTATATCGAATTATTGGTCTGATGGCAATAATAACCATGTGTTTCATAATCTTTAAATTAAATATATGATTTGAAAATTATAGTAATTATGTTAAGGAAAGCTATAGTTGTTTTTCTGTTATTTCTAGTCCAAACAAGTTATTCTCAACACTCAATATTTGAAAATCAACTTTTAATTGAATATTTGGAATCTTTGGACAAGTTAGATGATAAGTTGTTAACTGATACAATATTAGTAAAATTAGACATTGACAAAAAATTCAATAATATTAAAGTTAAAAAACACATGTTCAATTCTGAACATGAAGAATTTCAATATATTATTAAGTCAAAAAATCATTATTTAGTGCCAAATATTGAAATTATTATGAATAGTGATTCAACTTTTCAAGTTAACATTGAACTTATTGAAAATTATAGAGTAAGACGATTATTCCATTTTAAGAATCCCTTTTCAATAAGATCAACGTCATCAGAGACAAATTTAATAAAGACAAGTACGATATTTACTTTTGATTGTGAAAAGAAAAAATGGAAAAGAAAATAACGCTTGCTAACAACTAAGACTTTGTTGCTTGTGTAACACCCCCAATGAAGTCGCAGTTGCACGTAACCTTCAGTAGTTTTCGTTTACTATAGGGATTTCGATTCTGTAAAAATTATATTTGAAATAATATTTATATTTGTATTGAATAAGCAAAACAAAAAGACTCATAAAAAGAAGACATTCAAGCATGGTTCTGGAAGATGGAAAGGCTGAATTCTTTAGTGTGACACGATATGAATAAAATGCGAAACAACAATACCCAGAATGTACAATATTTAACCAGCTCAAGAACATTAAGTGTAACAAGAATATGAAATATATCTACAGATGACAGACAAGTATAATAGCTTTAATGAATTAAATAAGGCAAAACCAAATTCGTTTAATATAGATATGTGTATGTGGGAGGGCGATTTTTTGTTTTTTGCACCTCATGCAGGAGGTATAGAACCCGGGACTTCAGAGATATGTAAATGGTTTAATAAAGCTCCCTATTCATTTTATGTTTTCGAAGGAATAGGAGATAATTGCAGAGAATTACATATTACTTCAACCAGATTTGATGAACCAAAACTTATTATGCTTCTTAGTACAAAAAAACATGCTGTTTCGTTTCATGGAATGACGGATTATAGCTCCCGCAAGATTAATGCTGACATTTTTTTAGGCGGACTAAATAGTGAATTGATAAATATCACTCAGCAACAGCTAAAGACTTTAGAATTCAACGTCAGCACAAATAACGAATTGCCAGCTTCTATGTTTAGCGGAAATGAACCACAAAATGTAACAAATCGTTGTGCTGCTGGAATGGGAATGCAGGTTGAAATATCAGAAAAGTTGAGACGAGAATTCTTTCAGGGTGAATTAAAAAGAAAGGTTGGAAGAAGTAATACAACTGCTCTTTTTGAGGTTTTTTGCAATTCAATTAATGAATCAGTTCTTTTGTATAAACAATGGCCTGATACAGCAACTAACCATGAGTAACAAATTAATGGTTTGTCCATGAATGCTGCATAGAAGAAAGTTCACTGGTGTTTTTGAATACTATAATTATAACTTACCACCTGCATATAGTTGAGAAACAAATTATAATTACTTAAACATAACCATATTATGAAACAAGCCTTCTTATAGACCAAATTTTAGTAAATATGAAATCAAAACATTTAATAATACTAATAATGTCTTCAGCTCTATTGTTTATTAGCTGGATTAAGACGGACAAAAATTGGTTGAATGAAAAACACAAAGGTTATACCTTAATCTACACTTATTTTGATAAGACGAATATTAAAGAATACAATAAACTTGTTAAGAATGGAATAAATGCTGTGAAAATATTTTTTAACGCCTCCTACAACAAAGAATTTAATGTTTTTATTCATCCAAACCGACATTCATTAGATAGCACATGGCAAATGGACTGAAATATGCCAGCGTTTAAATCAGAATGCTGGATGGTTGCAAGTGGAGTTGCATCTAAATTAGATATGCTTTCTCCTAAACTATGGGACAAAGAGGCTTGCGAACATATCTATTCAGAAACAAAAAAAACACAACAATTGATCACTCATGAATTAGTTCATGTTTATCACGGACAGCTAAACGTGAGTCCAGACTTTAGCAATGTTGAAGGAATAGACTGGTTTATTGAAGGTTTAGCAACCTTCGCTTCAGGGCAATGCGATTCATTGAGAATAGCAGAAGTAAAAAAAGCAATTACCAACAACAAGATTCCTGAAAGTTTAGCTAATTTTTGGACAGGGAATATTAAATACGGTCTTTCCGGCTCAGTTGTGATGTTTATAGACTATAAATATGGGAGAACTAAACTAAAAGAACTTTTATCATTAAATAAAAAGACCGAAATACTTTCAGTGTTAAAAACAACAGAGTTAGAATTATTAAATGAGTGGAAAAAGTATATTCAGCATTTATAATGTCAGCCACAATGCGTAGCCATCATTTCAGTTGAATACAAAGTTTGAAAGATATTCTATTTGTAAATATTGCATTATTTTTATAGTTTTGAATTAATAGATTTATAGCTGATAAATGCTTTTTATAAACAATTTACAACATTTAATATTGGAGATGTTTTTGAATATTTATAATAAGAATAATACACACCATTGTTGTTACAAAAAGAAATTAAAACTATCTATTTATAGAAGATAGAAAGATGCAACAAAACAAATAGATAAAACTATAATAACATGTTCGATCAATTAATACTTAACCTTAAACAAAATTCTAAATGGGATTCTTATCAGCATTTGTTCATAGAAAAAGATATTGCTGCTAAAACAACCCTTATTAGCGAGGGTGAAATTTCAAAGCGCATTTTCTTTGTTAAAAAAGGATGTTTAAGATTTTGGTTCAACAATCAGGGAAAGGATATAAGCTTTCAGTTCTTTTTCGAGAATCAGGCTGTTTCTGGTTTATTTGGCAGAGAGCCAAGTATGTTAACTTTAGAATCTATTGAACCTTCAACTATTGTAATACTTAAAAAATCTGATTTCGATAAACTACTGAAAGAAATACCAGAACTTAAAGATGGATTTTTGGAAATTATGATGCAGCGACTTGAAAATTATTCAAGGCTTTTTCTTTCCAGAATTAAGGATAAACCGCAAAAGCGATATGATGAATTACTCAAAGAAAATCCAATGATATTGCAACGTGTTCCCCAGCATTATATTGCATCCTATTTGGGAATAACTCCTGTTTCTCTGAGCCGGATCAGAAACAGAAAAAAATAAATAAATAAAAAATTCTTAACAATTGTTATCGTTTCCTACATTTCTCTTTTAATACTTTTGCATAAAATATTAAAAGGAGATGCTGTTAAATATCTTTAAACAGAATCATATACGAACAGCTTTCGTACAATTGAACACCCGAAAATGCAATGCCTGCTGGAAGTGTATTAATAAATGCCCAAGCAAAGCAATTGGGAAGATCGATCTGCCATGGCATAAACATGCACTTATCCTAAAAGCTGATAAATGTATAGGATGCATGAAATGTATAAATATTTGTGAATTTGGAGCTTATAAATAAAATAAAACAATATGGAAAAAGTAAATAAAAAACCATTTAGTAAACGTGCATTCGTTTCGGTTGCGATGTTTGTTTCAGGATTGGGACTGCCTGTTTCTGGTATTATGAA
>DYDE01000159.1 GCA_020718065.1 Marinifilum sp.
GTTGTCCTTGCATATTATATATCTCAACAGATTTTAAATCAACAAAACCATTATAAATTAATTGTAAAATATCACCGGTAGGATTAACAATTTTAATATTTGATTTGTTCAAAGATGGAGGTACGCTATTGCTAGGATTTTTAATGCAACGAACGGAATATTTCATTACTTTATACCAATTGTAGGGCAAGCAATCATCACTATCGTACATCATATATTTTTCTATTGCTTTTGTGCTACTATATTGGGTAGCTGTCCAAAATACAGCTGATGTATAAAGCTCTCGAAATGCAAGAAACTCATTAGCATCATATTCTCCACCAGGTAAAGCTGTAAACCCACTGCTATTGTCTGCGCCTTCATTAGGAGTTTGCCAATGTGTAGTACCGGCTTCTTTCATTTTGCCTCCAGCTACATTGGAGCCACCTAAATAATTGATTAATACTGTCCATTCTGTATTACTTGCAACATGCCATCCACAAGGACAAACACCTTGTACTTGTGTTGCAACAGAATCGCGTACTGTTGCATTCCAGGTATATAAACGACCATATATGGCTGCTAAACCTTCATCATTGTTATAGGCAACTACGCCGGGAATTGTAATCCCATCAGCATAATGTAAAGATTTTAAATTTTCTTTGAGCCAGGTTTGGGTTCCGATGGTGACAGTGTTATATACATTGCCATCATAATCGGTAACTGTTGTTTGTGCACTTGTATTAAACATACCTAATGCGAGGATAATCAATAAAAATAAGTTAAGTTTTTTCATGTTTTAATGCTTTATGGTTACATTTAAATTTAATTGATAATAACAAAAATAAAATCAGTAAGAAGCATTAACAACTTTATTCAACGAACTCCTCAAACAAATAAACCAAATTGATAAAACAAGTCTTTTTTGAATTTCGTTGATTATTTTAGGGGTTTGGTTGAAAACAAATCAAAGAATAAATGAAAGTATGTATATTTGTAAAGAAAGTATATTTTGTATGAATATTAATAAAAAGAATATATTCAGAATAATACAACATGTATTATTTTGGACTGCTTATTTATTTTTAAATGCTTATGCAAATGGCTCGTCAAAAGAGAAGTTTAGTTTTACTTTTCTACAAACAGCTTTTTCCAGTTCAACTGAAATAATGGCAGCATATTTTCATTTGTATTTTTTGGTTCCGCATTACTTATTAAAAAAAAAGTATAATCAGTTCATTATTCTTTTTCTAATAACATTTATAATTGTAGTTATTTATGCAAGGCTAGCTTTTGTTTATTTTCAATATCCTTTATTTTATAATACACCCCTTCCGGAATCTTTTAAATTTTGGAATATAAGAGAAATGGCATTTTGTGGTATCTATGTTTATAGTGTTGTTTTTTTTGCATGTTCCATAAAACTTTTAAAACATTGGATGCAAAGTCAACAACAACGCAGCGAACTGGAAATAAGAAACAGGGAAGGTGAAATTGCTTTGTTGCGTATGCAGGTAAATCCACATTTTCTTTTCAATACTTTGAATAATATCCATGCACTTATTAATATCAATAAAGATAAAGCATCGGATGCACTGGTAATGCTATCGGATATTATGCGTTATATGTTATATGATACCAATACCAATAAGGTTCCTTTAGAAAATGAAATTCGATATATGGAGAGTTTTATAGAATTGCAAAAACTTCGTTTAATTAATCCACAAATTATAGATTTTACTATAGAAGGCTCAGTTGGAGGGAAACTCATCGCTCCCATGATTCTGATTCCTTTTGTTGAAAATGCATTTAAGCATGCTGATAAACAAAGTTCTTTTAATAAAATTCACATAAAAATTAAGGTTGATAAAGATATGTTGCTATTTGAATCATCTAATGCCATTGCAGGGCTCCCAAACAACCAAATTAACAGATCCAGCGGTATTGGCATGCAGAATGTAAAAAGGAGATTGGAATTAATTTATCCTGATAATCATGAACTTCAAATCAAACAAGAAAACAATTTATATATTGTTCAACTAATCATTAAGGAATTATGATACTTCGTTGTATTGCTGTTGATGATGAGCCTTTGGCCCTTGAAAAGATAGCAGATTATGCTGGCAGGGTTCCTTTTTTATCGTTGGAGGCTAAGTTTGGCAATCCATTAGATGCAATGAATTATATTTATAATCATACTGTTGATTTGGTTTTTCTTGATATTCAGATGGATCAGTTGAATGGGATTCAATTTTTAGAAGTGCTTAAATTGAAACCAAGTATAATCTTAACCACAGCTTTCGATCAGTATGCTTTGAAGGGATACGAGCTGGATGTGAGCGATTATCTCTTAAAGCCATTTAGTTTTGACAGGTTTTTGAAATCTGTAAATAAAGTGTTTCAACAAAAAAACGTGAATTATGAATTGCAACAAAAATTAACAGCAATTAAAGAAGAAGAAAAGAAATATATATTTCTGAAAAGTGGAAATAAGATAGAAAAAATTGATATTGATGAAATAATATACATAGAGGGAATGAAAGAGTATCTGGGTATACACACCCAACAATCAAGAATTATGGTGTTGATGTCCTTTAATAAATTAGAAGAAATGCTACCACATGAACATTTTGTTCGTATCCATAAATCATATACAGTTGCAATAGACAAAATCCAATGTATAAAAAACAATCATGTATGTATGAACGAAATACAGTTACCTATTGGTAGTAGCTACAAGGATGCTTTTTTAGCAAAAATTGAGTGTTTGAAATCTAAAGAAGATAAAAGGCCTAAATATTAGCGTGATACTCGTTCAAAGATCATCGTCACCCCTTCAATGATCACCGTCACTCATTCAATAATGTCCGACACCTCTTCAACGATGTCCGACACCTCATCAATGATGTTCGATACCTCTTCAATGATCATCGGAACTCGTTCAATGATGTTCGACACTCATTCAATGATGTTCGACACTCGTTCAATGATCATCGGAACTCATTCAATGATGTTCGACACTCATTCAATGATGTCCGACACCTCTGCAATGATGTCCGACACCTCTGCAATGATAAAGTAACTCCCTCAATATTAGGCTTTAATCAGGAAAGTATGATACTATGGGAATTATTTTGAAGTTGTATTGAATTTTAAGGATTCGGAATTGATACAATATCTTAAGCCTGTTGGCGGAGGTCCATCTTCAAAAACATGACCGAGATGTGCTTCGCATTTTTTGCATAATATTTCGGTGCGAATCATACCTGCACTTTTGTCTTCTCTGAGTGTTACATTTTTATTTGAATAGACATCGAAGAAACTGGGCCATCCACAACCTGATTCGAATTTGGTATCAGATTCGAATAATTCATTGCCACAACATACGCAGGTATATATTCCTTTTTCAAAGAAATTATAATATTGCCCAGTATAAGGTTTTTCTGTTCCTTTGTCTCTGGTAATGTAATATTGCTGGGGTGTTAGTTTTTGTTTCCATTCAGCATTGGTGAGGTTTATTTCGGGCTTGTTTTTGTTTTCCATAAGTGATGATTTATTATTTTGCCCACAACTTGATAATGATGTTATCAATAAACAAAGTAAGGGGAATATGATTTTTTTAAAATTCATTTTTCTTTTGATTTGAACATTAGTTATTTGATAACAAAGATAGTTGTTATTAAGAATTATTCCAAATAAAATTGAATGATTGTTTTAAATATAATATTGTTAAGTGATATTGACTATTTTTGATTTATATATAGCTTATAAATTAAGGTTCTGTTTTAGAAATACGTATTAATAATGCCACTAAGGCTCAAAGACACAAAGATTCACAAAGTAAAATGAACAAACACTTTTTTCTTGTTCAATAGTGGTCAAAATTCTTCTACAATATCTTAAAACAGAAAATAAAATAATAATTGAGAATGTTGCAAACTGTTATAAATAGAGAGGCTGAAATAGGAGATGTGGAGAACATATTTCAATTGATAAGTGTTTGCTTTGATGAATTTGTTGCAGTGGATTATAATGAAGATGGGGTTAATGAATTTTACAAACACATCAATCCTTCTACTTTGTTGGAGAGAATAAATGATGGATATTATACTTTACTTGCACTTTGTGAAAATAGAATAATTGGTATGATTCAGATTAAGGCCTGGAATCATGTTTCATTGTTTTTTACAGCTTCTGACTGGCAAGGGAAAGGGGTAGGGAAGGAGCTTTTGAAAAGAGCAATAGCTAAATGCGAGGAAAAGAATAGTGAAATTAAAGGAATAAGTGTTAATGCTTCTCCATTTTCAGTTCAAATTTATTGTAAACTGGGGTTTAAACGAATTAAATTTGAACAAAACATCAATGGAATAAGGTTTACACCAATGGAATATCTATTGTAGAATCCTGAATCAAAACGGTAATCTCTTTACCACAAAGGAAACACAAAGGTTTTCACAAAGTTGCACGAAGCCTTGATATATTAACAACTCGTCAATTTCTTAAATAAAAAAGCCATACTGACCTATGCAGCATGGCTTTTTTATTTGTTTTATAATAATCTTAATACCTGTAATGATCTGCTTTATAAGGACCTTCTGCAGGTATTCCTAAATAATCTGCTTGTTCTTTGGTAAGTTTGGTTAATTTAACACCAATTTTTTCCAAATGCAAGCGGGCAACTTCTTCATCAAGGTATTTTGGTAAACGATAAACGTCCACTTTATAAGTGTCTTTGTTTTTCCATAAATCCAATTGAGCTAAAGTTTGATTGGTGAATGAGTTGCTCATTACAAATGATGGATGCCCTGTTGCACAACCTAGATTAACCAATCTGCCTTCTGCCAATAAGAAAATGCAATGACCATCAGGAAATACATATTTGTCAACCTGTGGTTTTATATTTACTTTCTTAATACCAGCAAATTTTTCTAATTTATCAACTTCGATTTCATTGTCAAAATGGCCAATGTTACAAACAATTGCCTGATCTTTCATTTTAGCCATATGGTCAACGGTGATCACACCAAGATTACCTGTAGTGGTAACATAAATATTTCCTTCGTGTAAAGTGTCTTCCACACAAGCAACTTCAAAACCTTCCATGGCAGCTTGCAAAGCACAAATTGGATCAATTTCTGTTACTATAACTCTAGCACCATATGATTTCATGGATTTTGCACAACCTTTACCAACATCACCATAACCCAAAACGACAACCACTTTTCCAGCAATCATCACATCGGTAGCTCTTTTAATACCGTCAGCCAAAGATTCGCGACAGCCATATAAATTATCGAATTTTGATTTGGTAACAGAATCGTTTACATTGATAGCGGGAACCAACAATTCGCCTTTTTCCATCATTTGGTATAAACGATGAACCCCAGTGGTGGTTTCTTCAGAAACGCCTTTCCAGTCTTTAACTATACGATGCCATTTCTGGTTATCTTCTTTTAAAATGTCTTTTAAGAGATTCAGTATAACTTGTTCTTCATGGTTTGAAGCTTTTTTGTCAAGAATACTGGCATCATTCTCTGCCTGGTAACCTTTGTGAATGAATAATGTAGCATCACCTCCATCGTCAACAATTAACTGTGGACCTTTGCCTTCAGGGAATGATAAAGCCTGATTGGTACACCACCAATATTCTTCCAATGTTTCGCCTTTCCAGGCAAATACAGGAATGCCAGCTTTTGCAATTGCAGCAGCAGCATGATCTTGTGTAGAGAAAATGTTACAACTTGCCCATCTTACATTTGCACCTAAAGCTGTCAGTGTTTCAATAAGAACAGCTGTTTGAATGGTCATATGCAAAGAACCAGATATTCTAACATCTTTCAAAGGTTTGGTACTGCCATACTTTTTACGCAATGACATTAAACCGGGCATTTCGTATTCTGCTATTTCTATTTCTTTTCTACCAAAGTCTGCAAGAGAAATATCTCTTACTTTGTAATTTATAGTACTGTCAAATGATGTTTTTTCCATGCGATTTTTTTATAAATTTTTAGGTTGCAAAGATAATAATTAATTAAATGCTATCCATATAGATTTTATTATGTGAAGACTGGTTATTAATCACTTTTTCGCACAAAGGTCATTTATGTCGACTCTCCAGTATTTTGACCACATCATTTAGAGAAAAATCTTTAGCTTGTAGCAAAATCATATAATGAAAAAGTAGGTCAGCAGCTTCATTTAAAAATAGTTCGTTATTATTGTCTTTTGCTTCAATAAGCAATTCAATTGATTCTTCTCCAAATTTCTGAGCAATTTTATTAATACCTTCCTTAAATAAGCCAGAAGTATATGATTTTTCTGAAAAGTTTTCCTTGCGATTTGAAATTATTTCTTCCAATTTCCCAATAAATAATAAATTAGAATTGTTTTCTTCCGAAAAACAAGTATCTGAACCTTTATGACATACTGGTCCTCTTGGTTTTACTTTGATTAGTATCGTATCATTATCACAATCGGCTTTTATGTCAAACAGATCTAAAAAATTTCCAGAAGTTTCTCCTTTGGTCCATAGTCTTTTTTTCGATCGGCTATAAAATGTAAGCCTTTTCTCTGCAATTGTTTTTGTTATTGCTGCTTTATTCATATATCCCAGCATTAATACCTTTTCGGTTAATACATCCTGAATAATTGCCGGTATCAAACCGTCTGGGCTTTTGGTGAAATTTATTTTTTCTTCCATTTTATAATCTTGTTTCGACATTGTTTTCGTTTAAATATTTTTTAAGTGCTGGTATTTCAATTTCTTTGTAGTGAAAAATGCTGGCAGCCAATGCGGCATCGGCTTCAGCTTTTTCAAAAACATCTAAAAAATCTTTCATACATCCACCACCTCCCGATGCTATGACTGGAATAGAAAGATTTTTTGATAATTGCATGGTGATATCCATTGCAAAGCCTTTTTTTGTTCCATCATGGTTCATTGATGTCAAGAGTATTTCTCCGGCACCGGCACTTTCTGCTTGTTTTGCCCAATCAAAGGCTTTTAAAGGTAATCTTATTCTTCCACCATTTAAATATACAAACCAATCATCATCAATATATTTGGTGTCGATGGCGACCACGATACACTGACTACCAAAGAAACCTGCTAATTTTTCAATTTGTATTGGGTTTCTTACCGCATACGAATTGATGGATATTTTATCGGCACCGGCATTCAAAAGTATGGATACATCTTCTATACTGCTAATTCCTCCGCCAACGATAAAAGGTATATTAATTTCATGGGCTACTTTTTTAACAAGATTGGCCAAAGTTTTTCTGTTTTCGAAGGTAGCTATGATGTCTAAAAAAACCAATTCGTCAGCGCCCTGTGAAGCATAGAATGAGGCTAACTCAATGGGATCTCCAGCATCCCTTATGTTTTCGAAGTTTATACCTTTTACTGTTCTGCCATTTTTTATATCCAGACAAGGAATTATTCTCTTTGCAAGCATCGTTTATAAGTATTTTTGAAATTCGCTAATTGTTATTTTTTTCTCGTAAAAGGCTTTTCCGATTATGGCACCATAAATTTCTTTCGCATTCAATTGTTCTATATCAGAAATGGATGAAACACCACCACTGGCAATGATATTTAGGTTAGGAAAACTTTCTTTTACTTTCATGTATAAATCCATATTTACTCCCTGTAACATACCATCTTTGCTCACATCAGTGCAAATGCAATATTCTATACCTTTGCTAATGTATGTTAAAAGTAGGTCTTGGATATTGACTTCTGTTTGATTTAACCACCCATTGATAGCAATTTTATTGTTCAAAACATCTGTTCCCAGTATGATTTTTTCACAACTATATTTTTCTATCCATTTAAAAACAACGTCAGGTTCGCTTATGGCTATACTTCCTGCAGTTATTTGGTGGGCACCTGCATTAAAAGCCATTTCAATATCCATATTGCTTTTAATGCCACCACCAAAATCTATTTTTAAGTTTGTGTTTTGAGCTAATTGGTCTAAAACTTTTATATTGACAATATGTTTGGCTTTAGCTCCTTCTAAATCTACTAAATGAAGATGAGTGAATCCAATCTGTTCAAATTCTTTAGCTATTGTAAGTGGATCATTGCAATATGTTATTTGTTTGTTGTAGTCACCCTGAGATAAACGCACGCATTTACCATCAATAATATCTATAGCTGGTATTAATTTTATCATAAGTTTATAAAATTTCTTAAAATGGTTTCTCCAGTTTTTCCTGATTTTTCCGGATGATATTGAACTGCATAAAAGTTATCTTTTTTAAGTGATGCACTAAAAGGAATGATGTATGTGGTTTCTGATGAAGTAAAAATTCCTTTTTCAACATAATAGCTATGCACAAAATAAACATATTTATTATTTTCAGTATTTAGATATAATTTCGAATTAACCTCATTGTTTAATACGATGTTGTTCCATCCAACATGTGGTATTTTATATTTATCCTCTTTATTGATTACAAATTTTTTAACATACAAAGGGAATATATTTAAGCAATCGGTATTCCCTTCTTCCGAATGAGCACACATCAATTGCATTCCTAAGCAAATTCCCAATACATCTTGTTTTAATTCTGGAATTATCAGATGTAAGCCTTTTTCTTTAAGGTATTTCATTGCATTACCTGCTTCACCAACACCAGGAAAAATAACCTTATCCGCACTTATTAATTCATCTGGTTCATCTGATAAAATAGGTCGTATACCCAATCTTTCCAATGCATTGGCTAAAGAACAGACATTGCCTGAATTGTATTTAATAATAACTACTTTCATTTTTATAATAATCCTTTGGTTGTTGGAATTTCATTGTTATTTGGATCTTTTATTATAGCCATTTTTACTGCTTTTGCAAAAGCCTTAAATATGGCTTCTATTTTGTGGTGATCATTCGTGCCTTCTGCTTTAATGTGTAAATTGCACTTAGCTGCATCGCAGAAGGATTTAAAAAAGTGGAAAAACATTTCTGTTGGAATCTTGCCTGTTTTTTTTCTTTTAAACACTGCGTCCCATTCCAGCCAGCTTCTGCCGCCAAAATCCAGTGCAACCTGCGCCAGACAATCGTCCATTGGAAGACAGAAGCCATATCGTTCTATTCCTTTTTTGTCGCCAAGGGCTTGTCTGAATGCTTCACCCAAAACCATAGCCGTATCTTCTATGCTATGGTGTTCGTCCACTGCAAGATCTCCCTTTGTTTCGATAAGTAAATCAACTTTTCCATGTTTTGAAATTTGTTCAAGCA
>DYDE01000160.1 GCA_020718065.1 Marinifilum sp.
AGTAAATGAGGATTTTAATCCCGATTAATCGGGAGAAGTCCAACGAAGAAAAAGCAATTTTTTAGAAGTCCCGTTAAATAACTTTTACGAAAATAATAAAATTTTATAAAATCCAAATCCCTTTTTTAAAGGAAAATTAATAAACGTAGATTTAACCTGAGTTGTTATTTAGTGTTTACAAGAAAACTCAGTGTCAGATAAGAAAACGTCAAGAATAAGGCTTTCGAAGTTTTGAAAATCAAGGAGTTTACATGGGTAAACGACTGTTTTCAAAACAAGAATAACGAAATTATTGGCGTTTTCTTGCTGACACTATTTAATGATCTAAAAAAAAGATTCCATCCTTTTTTAAAGATGGAATCTCAACAAAACTTCGAATAAAGTATCTATATATTCTTTATTGCAAAACCAATTTCTGAATAAACACCTTATCATTAACCATTAACTTCACCATATATATACCTGGTTGCTGTTTCTGAAGGTCAACTGTTGTTTGTGTATCCCTTATTGTTTTTTTTTCATAAACTAGTGATCCAATCATGGAAAAGATTTTTAAATCTACCTTGTTTTCATTAAAAAAATTCATATTATTTACTCCATATAAAGATATTGCAAACTCACCTTCTGATGGGTTAGGCATAACTTCCATTTTTAGTGAATTATTATCATATTTATCTGTTTCATTATTAACATTTGTTTCAACAATTGATGTAATTATCGTTTTTTCATTAATATCATCAATACTGAACGCATCAATTATTTCGCAAGGTTTTATTTGAGCAGTAAAATATTTATTAGTACCAGGAGAAAAATAACCTTTTCCTATATAAATTCTTTTCGAAGCAGCATAATTATAATCTTTAGTATAATTTAAAGTATAATTATTACAGCTTTCTGTTAAACTTATAAAAACATCTCCTCCAACATCAAAGTTTTCTGGCAACTCAGGTTCTGCACATATTGTTGTTATTAAATCGCAATCTATTACATCAAATTCATGCATATAATCATATGTGCATGTTTTATCATTAAAACATATTGGATTAGCATCACTAAATAGTGCTGTAATTCTATATCTACCTGTACTTGTAAAAGAATAACTAAAGTCTAATTCATCCATATATTCATTAGCAGAAAAAAAAGTATTATTATATATTGGAATAGACAAATTAGGATATTTATATAATTTCCAAATTGCTTGATTTAATCTACACCTATTTGTAGGGTAATACAGCTGACCATTATATGTAAACTGTCCGCCCCTACAACAATTTTCGTCGGGTCCATTGCCACATCCACATATTGGATTTGGCAACAAAGGTCGAAAAAGATTCGATGTGCCAACTTTTATTCTATCAATAGAATGCCAAAGGCCTGAAGTCATACAATGTTCTGGTTCTACAATTGATATTACTTTTCTCATTTCACTAGAAGCGCCATTAAAATCGGTAACTTTTAATGTTACTGGAAAGTTGCCGTAAGTAGTATAATTTGGATCAAAAGTTGGATTGCCATTAAAATTAGGATCGTTGTTCCAATTAACATACGAAGTCCAATTATAACCACCTGGACATACTGGTGTTATATGTGTTTCTGGATCTGCATAAAAAAACCAGTCATACTGCTTATAAGGCACAGCTCCTCCAGTTGTAGTACTTTCAAAACTTCTAGTGCCAATGCTGCCGAATTCTGGTGTAATATTAAAATTTGCTTGTATTTGGCTATATGGATTAAACACAATAAGGTCATTCAATTGTTCTGTTTGAGAATCGAAATTATTATCATAAACAGTTACCACCGGATGATAAAGACCTGCTGTTGCATAGGTATGGTCAACTGTTACATTGTCTTCATAAGAATTTGTGATTGTACGAATATTACCATCACCAAAATCAAAATGATAATTAATTGGATAATTGCCATCTAATATAGAACAATCAAAACGATAGTCTTTCCAGTTAAACTGAGGAGTGTATCCAGCACTAATATTTAAATCAGGGTTTGGGTTTGCAGTTGTAACCAATATATAATTACTTTTTGATACGAAATTGTTTAAGGTCACATCATAAGTACCAGGCGTGGTATATGTAACACTTGGTGTTGGACAGTTATTACAAGAAGGACTCCCGCCAGGAAACAACCAATTATAACTTGAAGGAGTTATTTCACCCGAAGTTCTAAAATTTACTACGCCCTTTCCTATTCCTGTTACAACTGTTTTATCAGCATCAATATCGTATGTATTGTACCCACTTCCCATTTTTAAAATATAAAACCCCCATGGATCATTTGATTTTGTATCAGTTCGCAAAATCATTACCGATATTTTATCATTCGGATCATTTATGTCTATATATAACATCCCCCCTGCTGGATTCCAATATATTTCTTTATTTTCTGGCAAGCCAGATGCTCTATCTATCATTACATTTACATAATAATCGGCATATATATTTTCTTTATTAGGGTGAACTGTAAAAAGTAAGTATACACTACTCGGACTATTAAATGAATAATGATAGTATTTAACCCCAAATGGCTCTAATCTCCTACTTGCTGTCTCCAACAATGTTCCATTGAAGGTTTGCTCCAATGCAGGCACATTATCATAAAAATTATCAGATGGACAAGGATGCCATGTATTGTAAACACAATTATTGAAAAGTGTTCTTTTAGCAAAATCCTTAAAAGCAAGTGCAAAACTAGAATAAGCTCCGCCCCCTGTAGCTAACTTATTATCTAGCATTTGTACGACTACAGGCAAATTTTTTTCTGACTGACTATTTTTGCAAATTTCTTTAAATATCATCAATTTATCTTTTATACTACCTGTTTTGTAATTTTCATATAAAAATCTCCAAAACATACAATAATCATATCGTGTTGGAGCTCTTAAATCATAATTTGTACGATTTGTCAAATAATTTTTAGAATCTTTGTAATACAACTTTGAAGTAATTGAGTAATCCCCGGAATTATAAATTTCTTCACTTTCCAAAAAAACTGTTTGTAAAAACCTGGCAACTCCTTCAACTATAAAATTGTTTTGATCTAAGTCCTCTCTAACACCTTGCCTAGCTACCAAACTATTGTGGACACCATGAAAAAACTCATGACATAATGCACTTCGTATAAGATTGTTTTCAGTACTATAACCTGTAATAAAATTTTTTATAAATGAACTAAACCCTATTCTTTGTTGTTCTGTACCTGCTGTTTTCGTATCTGTTATTGATGCTGTCGTAACTGTATTATGATATGAAATAGTGAGATCAATTGATGTGGAATGATTTATTGAAACAATATATTTATTATCTGCATCAAGTGGCCATAGCCCATCAGCTAATTCCCAATCGATAATTTCTTTTTGCCATACTTCACTCATAGCGTTTAATACACAGTTTGCATAGTCGAGGGCTGTATTAATTGGGGGAGTATATGGATGGTCAAAAAATTCATTACAATAATATACCCAACATTGATATAATCCATTTGTTCCAGGAAAACCACTGCCACCATTCATCATTACCATATTCTCTGGTATAAAAACCATGGGTATTATATTAGTTGGTGATTGTTGCCATTTAGCAATTGACGGTGTTGGCACTCCTCCAACCTTGTGAATAATCCATATATCACATATTCCTGTTAGTGCGCTATTTGTTGGTGTCCAATAAAACTTCGCTTTAAAATCTTCCGTTAATGCTATATTTTCCTGATGTTCTATAACTACTGTAGGTTTGTCATGTAAAGTTATTTTAATATCAATTTTATCACCTGAACTTACAGTCTCTTCTAAATTTGTGATCAAAAATTCCAGTTGACCTGTATTTACAATTTTATAAAAATGAATATAATTGTCATTTTCAATCACATGGTCGCTAAAGTTATTAATATGCACACAAACATCATTTATTTTTTTATCAATATTCGAAAAATCTGAAAAATCAAAAAGTTTTCCACCATCAGATCCGCAATTATTAATAAAATGAACACCATCATATTTAATTAAAAAGTATTCAGGAACTGGGAAAACAGAGTTTTTTATTACTATTTTATAATTGTATAAAAGAGGATCCTCTTTCCAATAATTGTTTTTATTATCTTCTTTTTTTATAATAATATCGTAATTGCTTGAATCTTTACCATAAAATTTCAATCTAATCATAGCCTCTATTATTTCCTCAATAGTAGCATTTTTAGTAGATTTACATTTCTTTATTAAGGTATTCATATTATTAACTACATTTTTCTCTTGCCCATCAACATCAAAACAAATTATATTATACCCTAAATTTAATCGCGCAATATAAAAATTTGTACCAGGGAAAACTTTTTCAAATAAAGGAGTTGTAAAATAAGTTTTTTTAGTTATACTATAATCTTTGAGCTTATTTATATCTTCTTGTGCATTAGCATACTCATTATAAAGCAACCCCCAGCACATTATAAAAATCAGAATGCTTAATATATTTTTTTTCATAAAAATTTATTTAAAAAGTTAATAATCGTATTTATTAGTATAATAAAAAAATATTATTTATTAACTTTCTGCATCAGCTCTTCTATTTGTTTTTGTTGTGCCTCAATTTGTTTTTGCTGTGTTTCGTTTTGTTTGTTTTGTTCAATAAGATACAGGCTAAGCTCTTCCACTTTTTTTACCAATAGCGTATTCACAGCACCAACATCCAATCCATTATCTTTTATTTCATTTGCCGTTGGCATATCAGGCAAATGTTTATTTGCTTTCAGGTAACTTTCCAGTTCTGGAAGCGATTGCAAATTATAATTATCTTCAAAAACATAATCAGGCCACATTTCAGTTTCAGCCAACAAAAGTTTCTTAGCCCAAATTCTTCCATCTTGGTGGATATAAACAGTTCTGTTAGAATTAGCATCATCAATCGTAATTTCACTCTCCTTTAAATAAAGACTTCTTTTGACAAAATTCATATTTGATGCAGAAATTGTAATATAAGAAGCAGGATAATTATTATATGATATTTTAAATAAGTCATAATAACCTCCATGACCATTTGGCATTGTAACATTCTCAAATTTAAAAGCACCCCCAGTTTGCGAAGTTTGCGATTCCCATAAAATATTCCCTTTAATATTCAATTTTTCAGTAGCGGTGGTTGTACCTAAACTAAAATTTCCCATATAGGCAGTACTACCAGTAATAGTTGTATTACCATTTACAGTTAGGTTTGCTGGTTGTCCTGAATTCCCTATTACCACATTACCTGCAAAATTTGAAGCTCCATTAACAGATATATTTGATCCAAAACCTGCTTGTCCACTTACTAATAATGGTGCTGCTATACTAACCGACCCGGGTATTTCTATTCCACCAGATATAAAATTAAGTGCTAGCACGTTTGACGGTAATGTGCCATCATTAAACCAAAAACTAGCAGCTCCATTATCAAGTTTTATATCAAAATTACTTGTAACTATTGTTTTATGTCCACCACCATAATCATAGGTTTTTCTCAGACTTATACATGGCATATTAACTCCTTCATTTCTTCCTATTATTAGGTCAGGATTAGTTGTTGTATTATTATTTATTAAAATAGAACCATTTTCTATATGCAATTTTTGCAAAGGAGTTAGTGTTCCTAATCCCATATTATCAGCAATATAAGTGCTGCCAAAAATATTTAACTTTGCGGTAGGGGTTGTTGTTCCTGCTGCACCAATGATAATATTACCAAATTCATCTTCCAACATTCCGGTATTACCTAATATGGGTTGTGTCTTACTCGTCCATTTAGGTATATAGCCCTTACTGCCACCATAAGTTGTAACTGGACTTAGCGTTTGTCCTATCACTGTGTTAATAGTAAATAACACGGCTAAACCAATTGCCAATAAAATTTTCTTTTTCATAGTTTTTTCTTTTCTTTAGTTAATAATAATTTGAGTTTGCTAAAATATTTAAATATATAATACAATTTTATAAAATTTATTAACGGTCGATTTTTTAATTTAACGGCAATTTTTATATTCTATATTTGCGTTTAAAATAAATAAGTAGTAAAAAAAACGTGGCAAATATAAAAACATATTTTTGCAAAACAAGTATTTCTACTTATTTGTTAATAAAATACAAATTTTAAAATAAAACATATTTATAGTAATGAATTAAATTCAACATATAAATCAATAAAAAAAAATTAACATAAAAATGTCGAATTTATTAACCGGTAGTTTTATTATATGAAAGTGTATTTTCAATTTATAAACACGTTTTAAAGAAATAATAAAAAACTGCATATAAAAATTTCAAACTAAAAAAACGATTATCTCAATTTTAAACACATAATTGACAATAATCTGTCAAAAATCTTATCAAATCATAAATCAAATATTTGTAGTGAGCATAGTCGAACTATCGTTAATCCTTGTTCTTAAATCAATATTTAAAAAAAAACAAATTAGAAACAACAAACCCCCAAAATCACAATAACAGTAAAAGTCCTTTCTCCTTTGGAGAAAGGATTTAGGATAGAGGTCAAACCATAAATCCCTCTGTGTAACTCTGTGTCCCAACTTTGTTCAACTCTGTGCTCCTAAAAAAATCGTAAATCAAAAATCGTCATAAATCGTAAATAAAAAAGACCCACCAGATTTCAATCCCCGGCAGGTCCATATAAATTGATAATTGCTAATTGTTAATTGCTAATTGAATACCTATTCAACAGGCTCTATTGCTATTTCCCCCTTTTCCAACTCCAGATTCATTTCCATATCCTCACCCTTCACAATAAAAACGATCTCCTCACATTTCTTAAACCCTTCCTTTTCAGCAATCAATACCAGTTCACCCACCTTAAAAGCACCAATCTTAAACAAACCAGTCTCATCACTTATCACCTTATTCTTTTCATCACCCTCAAAATACACTTTAGCATTCACAACAATAGCCTCACTTTCAAAATCAATCACCTTCCCGTTAATTGTGCTAATAGCCTTCCTGTATCTATGACCATAATCAATTATAATTCTGGCCATAAAATAAAGCTCATAAAACCCATGCTCATCCTCCCTGTAATGCTCCATCAACCTGTCCAGTTTCTCCAAAACCTTCATCGTCTTTTTTATCTGTACTTTTATTTCATCCCTTGCTTCCGCACCAATATTAATGCTTGTTTTAGGAGCAGTCAAAAAATCCCTGTAATCTTTTATTCTATCCTTCAGTTCCGTCATATCAGCAGGTAAAATTTTGTAAGTTACCAGCGAAGCAACAATCGGATTAATTTCATTATACACCATTTCCGCCTTATTTGCCTGTTCCCCATCCGACAAATAAGTAAAATCAGATTTCGTAATATCCATTTTCGATAACAATAACGTATTATCATTATCATCAGCATAAGCATAAGCCGATCCGCTTATTTTCAGGCATGTTTGCAACATCAATTGTCTCAGCAACTCTTTTCTCTTGCTGGGACCTCCATCAATACTTGCAATAATGCCCTCCTGTCTGTCTATTTCAGTTACACTATTCCCAATTAATACAACATAATTTTCTACCGGCAAAAAACCTGTCCAAATTATTTTATTATCATTTAGGTTTTTCAAAGTAGTCCTAATCATTCTAATCTGATTGTTCGAGTGATTATCCATAATTTTATAATTTTAAATTAAGAAGCAAAAATAAAATAAAAAAACATAATAACAAAATAATATTTAAAATATTATTACATGATAAAACATGAAAATTTATATATTATACTTTTAAATATGTACATAAAATAAATACATATCTATTTAAAATGCAATTATCCAAAAATCTAAAATCATATACCTTAAATCCAAAATCGTAAATCGTAAATCCAAAATTACTTATCGTAAATCCAAAATCACAAATCATTAATCCTTGCCCTCAAAGTGAAACATTTCCAAAATGTTTCACTTTTAATATCACAAACCAAATTAGTAACAACAAACCACTTAAATTTCTTAAACTACTGAGTGAGTCCGTCTGAAAAATCCTTTGTGTTCCTTTGTGAAAAACCTTTGTGTTTTTTGTGGTCAAAATAATACCCGTATTTCAGCTACTTGCAACTTTTTATAATTCAAAAAGATAATGAACAATAACATTAAAACATTTTATACATCCTCATTTAAAATAAAAGTCAATCCAAATTAGCAACAACAAACCCTTTAAACTAAGACTACCCTCAAATTCCTTGCCCCTTTGGGGAAAGGATTTAGGTTAGGGGTCATAAATCCAAAATCATAAATCGTAAATCCAAAATCAAATATCGTAAATCCAAAATCATCATTCAGAAATCGTAAATCCAAAATCGTAAATCATAAATCGCTTAGTCTTTATTTCACTTCACTATAGATTTATTTCATTTAACCAAGTCTTTATTACGCATCACTAACCCTTTATTTTACATCACTATAGAGTTATTTCATTTAACCAAGCCTTTATTTCACATCATTCACCCTTTGTTTTGCATCACTATCGATTTATATCACATCACTAAGGATTTATTTTACATCACTATGTCAATATGTCATCCCACTACCTCAATATATTACATCACTATGTCAATATATCACTTCACTATGCCAATATGTCACATCACTACGTCAATATGTTACATCACTATGCAAATATATCATCACACTAGTCAAAAAATTTCCATCGACATGCCAATATATCACATCGACATGCAAATATTTTAATTTTGCATCGAAATATTTTTATTATCGACCTGTTTTCAGAGATACACCTATGCAAATTTATACTATAATCAAGCGTTTTATTGCATCTATTTATTGAAATATTATATTTTCAGGTGCAATACGGGCATAAAAAATCCGTTTGTCAATTAATATACTAAATTGAAGGATTGGTGTTTGCTAAAAATAATTTGTATATAGTGTTTGTAAGAAA
>DYDE01000161.1 GCA_020718065.1 Marinifilum sp.
ATTCCAGAGGTGGTGGTGGTGGTGCAGGTGGTGCGTATGCTAAAAAAGTATTAGTTGTTGTTCCTGGAACTAATTATACAGTGACAGTTGGAACTGGTGGTGTTGGTACAACTGCTGCTGGTCCAGCAGGAAACCCTTCATGGTTTAATACAATTGGCTCTATTTATGCTCAAGGTGGAGCTGGTGGAGCAATTCCTAATGGAGGAGTTTCTAATGGAGGAGTTGGTTCATCTGGAAGTAGTATTGGAGATTTAGTATATGCTGGAGGAAATGGAGGAAATGGTTCGGCTGTTTTAAGTGGTGGTGGTGGTGGTGGTGCAGGCTCCAATGGAATAGGTGGAAATGCATCTGGAATGACTGCCGGAACTGGTACTACTGTTGATGGAGGAAATGGGGGAAATGGAATAAATGCAGGAGGAAATGGAAATACTGGATTTGTACGTGGAGGAGGAGGAAGTGGTGCATATGTCAATAATAATACAAATAGATCAGGTGGTTCTGGTGCCAATGGTCAGGTTAAAATTTCATATACATGTTCATCTACTACATCAGCCACATGGACAGGAGCAACATCCACTGCATGGAATACTGCAAGTAATTGGTCAACTGGTGCGGTTCCAGCTATTTGTACAAAAGTAATAATTCCTAGTGGTTGTCCTAGGTATCCTGTTATTTCTGCTGCACCTATAGCAATTTGTAATGATTTACAGATTGATTTGGGTGGTACGCTTACAGTTAATTATATCTTATATATAAATGGTAGTCTTTCTGTTTCTGGTTCTTTAGTTTCTAATGGTGTTAATTGGATTGCTTTAAAAGGCTCTTCATCTACTCTTTCTTGTGGAACTTCTGCAACTCTAACAAGTGTTCCTCTGAGAATAACAGCAGGTGCTTCATATACTTTAACCAGTGATTTTGCTGAACCTTGGGCTTTTTGGGTATTAAATGCTGGGACTTTAACTTTAAATAACTTTAGATTAAAAACACAATTTTTCTTTAATGAAGGAACTTCAAATCTTAATACTGGTATTCTTGAATTGACAGATGAATATGGAGCAGGTGCTTTTATTTCCAGTCCAGATGGGACTAGTCCATATTTTGGTGGAACAGTTAATGTTGGAACGTCAACTGTCATGTATTCACCACGTTCAACTATGACTGGTGCGCAAAAAGTTGTTCATAATTTAACATACTATAACCTAACTTTAAATGGAAGAACTGCTAAAACTATTTTGATAAGTGATGATGTTCCAACTCACTCTAGTGTGAATGTTTCAAATGATTTTAATATTATTAATAATACTGGTGCTGATATGGGATGGGGGAAAATTGCTACTAATCTTAATATAAGAGGTAACTTCAGAGTTGGAGGAAACTTTCAAATTGGTTCATCAATCGCTTCAGAAAACTATGGTGTTATTCTTGAATTAACTCGTCCTATAGTTAAAACAATTGCAGGTACTGGTTTTACAATGTATGACAATCCTAATCACAAAATTAATGTTTTGTGGCAAAGCCCTGATTCTACAGCTATCTTTAATTATGGGAATGCTCTTACATTTTATGGAACTGTTGAATATGACAACTCAGGATCACAAAAAATCGCAGGAAACAACTATAATAACCTAACCATAAGCTCTGGAGGGATAAGAGACTTAATAACTAATACAACTATTAATAATAATTTATTGCTAAATGGAGGAGTACTAAGTGTTACAACGTCAAATTACAATATAGATGTAAAAGGAGATTGGACCAACAAAGGTTCATTTGATTGCAAAACAGCTTCTGTATCATTTATTGATAAAACAACTCCAACAACTAATTTAATTAATGGTAAAGCAGGAACATCAGGATATGTTATTCAGGCTGATTTTGAAGGGACAGCTCCTGGTTGGTCGGTTATTGGCTATTCTGGAGGTACAAATTGGTATATATTAACTGGTTTAGCATATTCAGGGACAAGATGTCTTTCTGTTTGGGGTACAACACCTCTTGATGCCTGGGTATATTTATTTTCTCCTATATTTAATTGCAGCGGACAAACAAGTGCTACACTTACATTTTATAATGCCCAACAAAATGGAGAACGACATATACTTTTTGTTACAAATAATGCCTCTGCACCTATACCAACGTGGATTCAGATTGCTGATTATGGAAGTACAGCTATTGTACCTTGGGTAAAAAGAACCTATAATCTTGCTTCATATGTAACACTTACAAATGATATGCAATTAAGATGGGATGGGTGGCACCATACAAACGGTAGGTATTGTGCAATTGATTCTCTTACAGTATGGACAAAACCACCCAGTGCTATGGATAATTTTTATGACCTTACTATGAATAGATCTTTAGGTGTTACTGTTGATAACAGTTTAAATGTATTAAACAATTTAACTATGACCAATGGTAATATTAATTTTAATAGTCCTATTGATTATTTAGAAATTGGGTACAATACTTCTAATAGAGGTTCTTTAACATATACTGGTGGTATTGTTGTAGGTAAAGTTAAAAGATGGTTTACAAATGCAACAAATATTGGAGCCCCAACAGGAATGTTTCCAATTGGAACTATTACAAATTTTTGTTCTGCTCAAATAGAGTTTACAAGTGCTCCAACAACAGGTGGATCTTTAATGGGGCAATTTATTACAACTTTACCAGCTGATTATTTTAATGGTTTACCAATATTAGATGGGGCACAAAATATTGACAATGTTGCAAATGAGGGATTTTGGCAAATTGATGCTGCTGATGGTTTAACTGGTGGAACCTATTCTGCTACTTTTACTGGAACAAACTTTGGTCCTGTAACAATTCCTAATAATGTTCGAATTCTTAAACGTCCAAGCTCTGGAGGAAGCTGGACAATTAATGGAACTCATTTAATTGGATCATCACCTCCTTTAAAAATTACGAGAACAGGTATGAGTGGTTTTTCTCAATTTACTATGGGCGGATTATATTCTGATAACAATCCGTTACCTATAAATCTTCTTGAATTTAATGCAAAATGTATTAATAATCAAGTCGAAATGGATTGGTCAACTGCATCTGAAAACAATAATGATTTCTTTACAATTGAACGTTCTGCTGATAGTAAACTTTATACACAATTATATACAGTTAAAGGTGCTGGTAACAGTAACACTATTAAAAAATATACCGCTACTGATAAACAACCAATTGAAGGTTTTACTTATTACAGACTAAAACAAACAGATTATGATGGAAAATATAAGTATTTAGCCATAAAATCAATAAATTGTTCTCAAAGTATTTCAACAGAACCACTGATTTATAGTTATCCTAATCCATTTTCTGGAGTAGTATTTTTTGAGGCTAGTAATCTAATAGATGATAATTTAACAATTAGAATTTATGACATCCTTGGTAACTTAATGGAAACTAAAGAAATGAATAATATAATAGTAGATAATAAGGTATTATTTAGTATTGATTTATCAAAATTCAATAATGGAATTTATTATTATAGATTTAATTCAGGAAGTTATATTAAAACTGAAAAGATTATTAAGAATTAAATCATTATAGAATAAAAATTGAATAAAAAAGGTTTCTTTAAAAGAAACCTTTTTTCATTAAAAAATAGTAAACTGTAAACTATGATTTTTGTTAATCTATCTCACAATATCAAACAATTTGTAATAATTTTATTTTTAAAGTTTAAAATTTACTACATTTGTATATGATTTTAAATATAAAATTAAATATATATGGCATCAAATATTTTACTTATTCCTACTGATTTTTCAGAAATTACTTTAAATGCAGTAGATTATGGGGCAGCTCTTGCAAAATCATTAAATTTAAAAGTTACTTTAGCTCATATTCTTACAAAAGATTCAATATCTAAACTTAAAAAAGAAAATTTAGCTGAAGAAGACGCTGTTACTAAATTGAAAACCTTATCAGAAGAAACAAAAAACAAATTTAAAATTGAAGTTAACTATATTATCAAAAAAGGAAGTTTATTTACTTCATTATCTGAAATTGAAAAAGAATTAGATGCAACTTTACTTTTATTCGGTACATATGGGAAATCAACTGGTATTTTTAATTATTTTACTGGCGCAGATGCATTTAAGTTAGTCTCAAAAACACAATGCCCTGATATTGTTATTCAAAAGGGAGTTGTTTTTCCAGAAACCATGAAAAATATAGTGTTTCCAGTAAGTACTACTACTAAAATTGGACATAAACTGGTTTGGGCCAAAATCTTAGCAAAAGCATTTAATGCAAAAGTTCATGTTTTCAAACTATATGAACCTTCTGATTCTGCTCAAATAAAAATGAGAACATTGATGAATAAATTTTTAAAACCTGAATTTGACAAACAAGGTATTGATTTTATTGAATTAGAAGCTAAGAAAGAAGGAAATTTTGGAGAACAATTATTAAAATATTCAGATTCTATTAAAGCAGATATGATTATTATAATGAATGATCCAGATCCATCAAATTATATTCAGGCATATGAAGAAAGTATTATATTTAATAATTATCTAATTCCTATAATGTGTGTTAATGTTTAATTTTTTAAACATTTTTTATTTCTTTTCATCATAAATACCCCTAATTCACAAATTGAAAATATATTTTTTGAATAAAAATCTATTCATTAAATTATTAAAAAAGGTCTTGAAAATTTTTAAGATTTTTTTAATTTTCTTTGGAAGTTTTTCTTTATTAATTCTCATACTTAGTTTTACCACATTACCTTTTTGGTTGTATTTTTGGCTTGGAACATCCAATAGCGAAATAAAACAAAAACCTGCGTATATAATTATGCTTAGTGGTAGTGGGATTCCAAGTGAATCTGGGCTTATTAGAACATATTTTACTGCACAACTTGCTAATAAATACCCAGAAGCAAAAGTAATTATTGCTATGCCTGAAAACGAGGAAGATAAATTAAGTGCCTCTAAAATGATAAAAGATGAACTTATAATAAGAAATATTTATGAAAAAAACATTTTATTTGAAAAGAAAGGTACAAATACCAGATCTCAAGCTTTAAATATTTCAATATTGCTTAATGGTAAAATAAAAGATAGCTCAATAATATTAGTAACATCTCCAGAACATATGTATAGAGCTGTTTTAACTTTTAAAAAAGTTGGTTTTAAAACAGTTGCTGGTTATCCAACATTTGAAAATTCAATTCCTTCAGATATTTCATTTAATGATAAAAAATTAGGTGGTAGAACATTAATGATTCCTAATGTTGGAGAAAATTTAACTTTACGTTATCAATTTTGGAATCATCTGAAATATGAAATAATTGTTTTAAGAGAATATTCTGCAATTTTATTTTATTGGATAAAAGGTTGGATATAATAAAACGCTAAAGCAACTGAAAACTATATTCCAATCAATTAAGTAATATTTGTATTAGTTTTTAAAATCCTATAATTAACATTATGTTAAATATAAAAAAATTATTAAAAGGAGAATAATAATATATTCTCCTTTTTTATAAGTGCTATTATTTTTTTAGTTTTTCTAATATTTCTTTGTATTTTGGAGAATCAAGTTGATTAGTTTTTATGTATAATACTTTTAAATTAGTCATTACAATAATATCGTTTGGATTTGCATCATAATATTTCTCAAATTGAGTTATGCTTTTCTTTAAGAATGCTTGAGATTTAATAATTTCGTTATCATATTTTTTAGCATCCTTAATTGGATCTAATTTTTGAGCTGCATCATAAATTCTTATACCTTCATTAAGATAAAGCACTGCTAAATTATAAATAGCATCAAATAATTTTGGATCTAATTCAATAGCTTTATTTAAATTACTTTCAGCTTGGTTAAAAGTGTTAATAAAGTTGGTAGAATCTTTATCATAAGGCATCTTTTCAAGCATGTTAAAATAATTTGTTCCAACATAATATCTTAAATTAGGATTATTAGGATCTTTTTTAAAAGCTAAATCTATAATTTTATCCGCTTCAATCTTGTTATTTGTTTTTAAATAAATATTAGCTTCTTGAATCATTAAGTTGAAATTACTTTTAAATACTTTTCGACCATCTTGAATCGTAGTTAAAGCTTTGGTTGTATCTTTTTGAAACATTTTTATTTCAGAAATTGATATATATACCTGAGGTGCTAATGTTGTATCTTGAAATTTATTTTCAATAAGTTTATTATAGTTTTTTAATGCATTGTCATATTTTGTTATACTTTTATTGTTTATATCTTCATTAGCAGATGTTTCATATGATTTAGCTGCATAATAAGTAGCAATAGGATCAAATAAGTTAGCTTTATTTTTTATTTCAATACATTTATTAAAATATTCTATAGCTTCTAGGTACTTTTTATTATTATAGTAAACAGCTGCTTTATCAAACAATTGATTTGTACATGTTTCTAAACCAGCATTTGCATCTTCTTTATAAGATCCTTTTTTATCTAATTCTAAACATTTCAAATATGCTTCAGTAGATTTATTTAAAGCATTAGAATCTAGTTTTTTATAAGCTGGTATTGGTGAAACAGAAATAGCTAAATATACATTTCCTCTATAGAGCCACATTTTTGCATCAGCCATAGTTTTTTCATGTATAGTTGCAGCATCAATTGCTTCTTTTGCTTTATCAAGTTTACCGTTTTTAAGGTAATTATAAGCGCTAACAACTTTTGCATCTTGTGCATTAACCACAAAGCCTAGTATAATAAAAACTACCGTTAAAATTGCTACTTTTTTCATTTTTTTCTTTTTAAATTGTTATACTTTATTTTATTTGTAAATATTTAATGCTTTTAAAAAATTTCGGCAAATTTATAAAAAAACTTTAGTTATTTATCATTATCTATATCAATAATTTTGCCATTGTTATCTAAATCGTTATCAACTTTATTATCGGTAGCAAAGTCTTCTGTATTTGCAATTATTTCATTTTCTGAAGGTGTTTTTTCTTCTTCGTCCTTGGTAATATTAGCAACTGCAGCAATTTTATCTTTTTCTTTGAGGTTTATAAGACGAACTCCTTGGGTTGCACGTCCCATTACACGTAAATCAGCAACGCTTAAACGAATTATAACACCATTTTCATTAATAATCATTAAATCTTCATTATCTGTTACATTTTTAATAGCAATTAACATTCCTGTTTTATCGGTAATATTTATAGTTTTTACACCTTTTCCACCGCGATTGGTAACTCTGTAATCTTCTAATTTTGAGCGTTTACCATATCCGTTTTCAGAAACAACTAGAATATCAAAAACATTGTTTTCTAAACAAATCATACCAATAACTTCATCAGATTCACTAGACAGCCTCACTCCTCTCACGCCTGCAGCATTTCTTCCCATTGGTCTTACTTTCGTTTCATTAAAACGAATAGCTTTACCAGATTTTAATGCCATCAATACTTCATTAGTGCCATTTGTGAGTTTTGCTTCTAATAATTCGTCATTTTCTCTAATTGTAACAGCATTTATTCCATTTTGCCTTGGACGAGAATAAGCTTCTAAAGAGGTTTTTTTAATAATTCCTTTTTTAGTACAGAGAATGATAAAATTGTTTGTTATATATTCTTTATCATTAATATCTTTAACGTTTATAAATGCTTTTACTTTATCATCTGGAGAAATATTAATAAGATTTTGTATAGCCCTTCCTTTTGAAATTTTAGTTCCTTCAGGTATTTCGAATACTCGCATCCAAAAACATTTACCCTTTTCTGTAAAGAAAAGCATATAATTATGCATGGTTGCAACATACATATATTCAATAAAATCTTCATCTCTCGAATTGCTACCTCTAGAACCTCTACCGCCCCTATTTTGAACTTTATACTCACTTAATGCTGTACGTTTAATATACCCAAGATGTGAAATGGTTATAACAACTTCCTCATCAGCGATAGTATCTTCTATTTTAAAGTCTTGAGCTGAATAAACAATATCAGTTTTAGGTTCATCACCATATTTTTCTTTTATTTCGATTAATTCATCTTTGATAATTTTCATTCTCAATGTTTCGTCAGCCAGTACTTCTTTCAAATATTCAATCAATTTGATTAATTCGTCATACTCATTTTTAATTTTATCACGTTCTAGACCAGTTAAACGTTGCAATCTCATTTCAAGAATGGCTTTTGCCTGCAAATCTGATAAACTAAATGATTCCATTAATCCAGTTTTAGCTTCATCAGGAGTTTTAGATGCACGAATTAAAGCTATAACCTTATCAAGATTATCAAGAGCAATTAATAAACCTTCTAAAATATGGGCTCTATCTTGAGCTTCTTTTAATTCATATTTAGTACGACGTACTACAACTTCATGCCTATGTTCTACAAAGTGAATAATAAGTTGTTTAAGGTTGAGCATTACAGGTCTTCCTTTAACTAAAGCGATATTATTAACACTAAAAGAAGTTTGAAGCTGAGTAAATTGATAAAGATTATTTAAAACAACATTAGTTACAGCATCTTTTCTTAATTCAAAAACAATGCGCATCCCATTTCTATCAGACTCATCACGAATTGCAGTAATTCCTTCAATTTTTTTATCATTAACCAGTTCTGCAGTTCTTTTTATCATTTCTGATTTATTAACCTGATAAGGAATAGAAGTAACAATAATACTTTCTCTTCCATTATCAATTGGTTCCATAGTTGCTTCGCCCCTCATAATAATTCTTCCTCTACCTGTTTCAAAAGCATCTTTTACACCTTCGTATCCATATATAACACCGCCTGTTGGAAAATCCGGACCTTTAATAAATTT
>DYDE01000162.1 GCA_020718065.1 Marinifilum sp.
AGAATTAAAGTGTCTGCAATTCATAGCGAAGTGTTACGAAGTGAAGAATCTCTAATTCTTTTTAATTTTGTCAGACAATATTAATATCAATAAATGAAAAATTATATAATTTTGAAAACTTAAAAAATAATTGATTATGATGGATAAAGTTAAAGAATTGTGGCCTGAATTGGAATGGATTAAAAATTCTGAATTAAGAGCCCAGACTGCAAATACCTGGAAACTTGCTTTGGAAAAAAGTGTTTTAACTGTTGAAGATCTGAATACAATTCCTTTTACCTTATTGGCAAAGGATTGTAAAGTGAGTTTTATGACACATAAACGTGCTGTGGTGCATATTGCAAAAGATTGCGGTAAAAAAATGATCTCTTTCTTTAAAACAGATATGCCGGTAGATATGGATGTTTTAATAGCTGGTGCTATTTTGGCAGATGTTGGTAAATTGCTAGAATACGAAATGGTTGATGGAAAATCTGTACAGGGTAGTTATGGTAAATATCTGCGGCATCCTTTTTCAGGAGTTTCTCTTGCAGAACAGTGTGGTGTTCCTGCTGCAGTTTGCCATATCATTGCTGCTCATGCCGGCGAAGGAGATATGATTAAGCGTTCGGTGGAAGCATTTATTGTGCATCATGCCGACTTTATGACGTTTGAGCCTTTTAAAGACCGACTCAAAGTTTGATAAAAACATTACTAAATGGTTAAATTGTTATATTGTTATTGTGGAAAATAAATATTTACAATTAAATGATATAAAGTCTTATAAAATTGCATTTAATTTAAGCAATTATGTTTGGAATATTGTAATAAAATGGGACTGGTTTGCTAGAAATCATATAGGAGGTCAATTTGTAGAGTCGATTGACTCTATTTCAGCAAACATTGCTGAAGGATTTGGTCGCTATAACAAGAAAGATAAAATCAAATTTTATCGTTACAGTCAGGGTTCTATAAAAGAATCTTTCGATTGGAATGAAAAATCAAAAGTAAGAATGCTACTAAATAATGAAGAGTATAATTACATTCTCAATGAACTACAAAAATTGCCAAAAGAGTTAAACCAGTTGATTAGTTTTACAGATCAAAAGTTAACAATTTAACAATAAATATTATTATTATAATTAAAAAAAAAATTCATGAATATTATTGAAAAGATTATAGCAAAACATTCGAATAAAACGTTTGTAAAAGCTGATGAAATTGTTGATGTATTAATAGATGCCAGAGTAGCAAGAGACTTTGGAGGTGCCAATGTAGTAAAAAACATTTTAGATAATGGTTTGACTGTTCATGATTCTTCAAAGACTTGTTTTACTTTTGATTGTAATCCAGGAGGTTCGGATCAGAGTTATGCAGCTAATCAACAATTCTGTAGGTTATTTGCAAGGGATAATAATATCAAGGTTTATGATGTTGATTCTGGAATAGGTACTCATATTGCAATTGATAAGGGACTTGCATATCCGGGAAGTACATTTGTGTCCACCGATTCACATGCCAATATATTGGGAGCAATTGGATCTTTTGGACAAGGAATGGGGGATATGGATATTGCTGCTGCATGGGCAAAAGGTTCTGTTTGGTTTAAAGTACCACAAACAATAAAAATTAATCTGAATGGCAAAAGACCAGCAAATTTATCAGCAAAGGATATAACCCTGAATTTACTTTCTATCTTTGGTGCAAACCAATTATTGGGTTATTCTGTTGAGATATATGGAGAAGAAGTTGATAAATTTACTTTGGATGAACGTATTACCATTTCTTCTATGGCGACCGAAATGGGAGCAATCATTATATTCTTTACTCCCAATAAAGAAGTTATGAACTTTTGCGAAGTTACTACAGGAAGAAAATTAGATGCCATTATTGCAGACAATGATGCACATTATGAAAAAGAAGTGAATTTAGATTTGGCATCATTTGTATCTATGGTTGCAAAACCAGGTCATCCACATGATGATATTTCTATTGAAAAAGTTAAAAAGACCAAAATAGATTCCGCTTTTATAGGAAGCTGTACTAATGGAAGAATGGAAGATTTGCGAATTGCAGCTTCTATTTTAAAAGGTAAAAAAGTAGCACCAGGCGTTGTTTTAAAGATTGTTCCAGCAACCGATGAAATATGGAAACAAGCCATGAAAGAAGGATTGATTCAGGTGTATAAAGATGCCGGAGCATTGGTTTCTAATGCGGGTTGTGCTGGTTGTGCAGCAGGACAAGTAGGTCAAAACGGACCTGAAGAAATTACAATAAGTACAGGAAATAGAAATTTTGCCGGAAAGCAAGGTAAAGGACAGGTATATTTAGCATCACCAGCAATAGTTGCAGCATCTGCAATTGCAGGGTTTGTTACAACACCTGATGATTTACCAAATGAACCAGCAGTATTTGGAAAAACCAGATCGCTTAAATATGCAGCTGCAGCTCAAAAACCTAAAACTGAAAGAAAAACCACAGTACTGGGAAGAGTTTGGTATATCAATATAGATGATATTGATACAGATATGATTTTCCATAATAAACATTTAACCATTACAGATATTAAATTGATGGGGCAATATGCTTTTGGCAATTTAAAAGGTTATGAAAATTTTGCTAAGGAAGCAACTACTGGAGATATTATTGTTACCGCTAAAAATTTCGGTGCAGGAAGTTCAAGACAACAAGCAGTAGATTGTTTTACTTCACTTGGAATTTCTTGCATTATTGCAGAATCTTTTGGAGCAATATATGAACGTAATGCTATTAATGCTGCATTTCCAATACTCACTTATAAATCACTAGAAGGTTTAGGCCTGAAAAATGGCGATGTGCTAAAAATAGAATTTGAAACTGGAAATGTTACAAATAATAGCAATGGTAAATCAATTAAAATAAACCCTTTTTATGATGCTCAGCTTGCTATATATAAAAATGGAGGATTGTTATAAATAGAAACATAAATAATTATGAGAAAAGCCATCTTTAAAAAAGTTGGCTTTTCTTTTTTAAAACATAAATTTTTTAAGGTATTTGTATATTTCAAAAAAAATATGTAGGTTTGTTTTTCAACTTAAAAAAGCTATTCAAATAATATTGAGGTAAATTATTATGAAAAGAAGAATTAGCATCAGTACAAAAATGATTTTACTTATAATAGGTGCTTCGGCATTGATTTATATAATATCAATAGGATATATCAGCTTGAATTTAAAAAAAATAGCTTTAAATGATGCAAAAAAATTAGCTGATACTTATGCAAATGAGTATGGAAATTATACTTCAGCCAATTTAAATTCAGATTTTGATATTACAAGAACATTGGCACAGGCTTTTTTAGGGTATAAAAATGTACCAGATTCTTTAAGGGAAAAGATTTATAATGAGATTTTTTTTAATATAGCAGAACAAAACCCACAGTTCGTATCTGTATGGTCAAACTGGGAAATTTCTTCATGGGATAACATCTGGAATAAAGATTATGGAAGATACCGCTATACTATATACCGTTTAAATGGGCAACTTCTTTATAAACCCAAAGAAACCCTTAATACAGATGGTGACAATATTGAGGGAGCTTATTATAAAATAAAAACAGGTAAGGAAGAATATGTTATGAATCCTTATTATTTTTCATATACTAATAAAAAAGAAGATGAGGTTTTAGAAACAAGTTTTTGTGTTCCAATTGTTGTTGACGGTAAATTTAAAGGGATGACGGGAGTTGATATAGAATTAAATCGCTTCCAACCTTTTATCTCAAAAATCAAACCTTTTAAGGAAGGCTTTGCTGTTCTTATTACTGACGATGGTTCTATAATTGCTCATCCAAATGAAGAGTATATTGGAAAAAAGTTAACTGAAATAGATTCATTAAATAATTTAGAATTTAATGTTCTTGACAAAATAAAAAATGGAGAACATTTTTCTTATACTACAATTAATAAAGAAGTTGGTAAAAGTTATATTTCTTATGCACCAATATCATTAGGAAAATCAAAAACTAAATGGTCTTTATGTATTGTTGTTCCTTATAATGTGATTGTTGGTGTAGCAAATAAAAATTTTTATATTTCATTGGTTGTTGGCTTATTGGGTTTAATATTAATTGCTTTTGTAATAACTGTAATTGCCAAAAAAATTATTAAACCTGTTTCAACAACTACAAACCTATTGCGCAAACTTGCAACTGGAGATATTAGTAAATCAGACAAAATTATAATAGAAACCAATGACGAAATTGGGGATATGGCAAGTTCAGTTAATAAACTAATTGATGGACTGAGCACAACTGCAAGTTTTGCAACACAAATTGGTGAAGGAAAATTAGATACGGATTTTAAACCGCTAAGCGAATATGATGTTCTTGGGAATGCTCTTGTGGATATGCGAAAAAGTTTGTTAAATGCTGCTGAAGAAGAAAACAAGCGTAGAATTGAAGATGAAAAAAGAAATTGGGCAAGCTCTGGTATTGCTTTATTTGGTGATATTTTGCGTCAGCAAAATGCCGATATTGAAACACTTTCATTTGAACTGATTAAAAATCTTGTAAAATATTTGAATGCCAATCAGGGTGGAATATTTATTTTGAATGATGATAATAAGTCAGAACTTTTTCTTGAATTAACAGCTAGCTATGCTTACGATAGACGAAAATTTCAGATAAAAAGAATTCCAATAACTGAAGGTCTTATTGGAGCTTGTTATCAGGAAAAAAAATCAATATATCTAACACAGGTTCCTAAAAAATATATTTCTATTACTTCCGGGTTAGGTGAGGAAGATCCAAGATCAGTTATAATTGTTCCTTTAAAACTTAATGATGAAGTGTTTGGCGTAATTGAAATAGCTTCTTTTAAAAAGTTAGAGCAATATGAAATAGATTTTATTGAGAAAATTGGTGAAAGTATTGCATCAGAAATATCGGGTGTTAAAGTTAATATGCGTACTTCATATCTTTTAGAACAATCGCAACAGCAAGCTGAAGAGATGAAAGCACAGGAAGAAGAAATGCGTCAGAATATGGAAGAGCTCCATGCTACTCAAGAAGAAATGTCAAGAAAAGAAGCAGAAGTGAGAGGACAGTTTAATGCTATTGACCGAACCAATGCTCTTGCTGAATTGAATCTTGAAGGTATAATAATTTCAGCAAATAATACATTTTGTAAGTTATATGGCTATAAGAGAGATGAGATGGTTGGGAAAAACTATACCATGTTGTATGAGAAATTTTATAAAAACAGCGAAGAGTATATTCTTATTTGGGAGGCTATGAATGATGGCAGATTTATTGAAGGAGAATATTCTCAATTTAATAAAAATGGGGATGTAATTTATGCAAAATGTAGTTATAATCCAATTACAAATATTGACGGAGCACCTGAGAAAATATTACTTCTTTCTGTTGATAATACCAAACAAAAAGCAATGATGGCTGAGTTGAAACTACAAGCAGAAATATTAAAGTCGCAGGAAGAAGAATTACGCCAAAGTATGGAAGAGTTGACAGCAACACAAGATGAAATAGTTAAAAAAGAAAGTGAAATCAGAGGAGTATTAAGTGCAATTGACAATTCTGTTGCTACCATTGAAATGGATACCACTGGAAAAATTTTATTTACAAACGATTTGTTCTTAAAATTGGTTGATTTAAAAAGTTTTGATATTATTGAAAAAAATTATAAGGACTTAATTTCACCTAATTATGCAAACAGCAGAGAGTATAGTATGTTTTGGGAAAAATTAAGGAAAGGAAATTCTCAAACAGGCGAGTATCATCATCAGTTTGCTCATAAAGATGTTTGGTTTTTAGAAACGTTTACTCCTGTTAAAAATGCTAAAGATGAAATTTATAAAATTATTACATTAATAATTGATATAACTGAAAGAAAAAAAGCAGAAAATGTTCAGAATGTATTGTATTCTATTCTATCAGATGTCAATAATTGTAATACACTTAATGAATTATTTTCTTCTATTCACAAAAATGTCAGCAAAATTATATATGCTAAAAATTTCTATATAGCATTAATGGATAATGATACACAAATGATTAGTTTTCCTTATTTTGTTGATGAGAGTCAGGATACAGCTCCAGCTACCCGAAAATTCAAAAGGGGAAATACAGAATATGTATACCGTTCGAGACTACCTCAATTGATTACAGCTGAAAGATGGGAAAATCTTGCTTCTTCGGGCGAAGTGCAAAGATTAGGCACTCCTTCTGTTTGTTGGCTTGGTGTTCCATTTATCAATAGTGATGATAAGGTGTTTGGTGTAATGGCAATTCAGAGTTATGATGAAAATATTCGTTACAATGAAAATGATAAAAACCTTTTTGTTTTTATTGCAGAGCAAATTACCAAAACCATAGAGCGAAAAAAATGGGAAGAAAACTTAAAAGGTCAAGAATAAAAACCAACACATTAATTTTTTCAAAAGACTAAAATGGCAAGAAAAGTATTTCTGTTTATGATTGTTTTATCAACAATCGCATCATTAAACTTGTTTTCACAGGAAATAAGTGATTCTATTAAATTAAAAGAAAGAAATGATGCCTTTATTAATTACGAAAATTATAGAAGTTCAATTACTGATACAACTGTTGAAGTATTAAAAAAACTTAATATATTTCAAACCGAATTAATAATAATCGACAACGCTATAATTCATAAATACATTTCTACTAATTCCAGAAAAAACGAGGAATTACAAAAAAAAATAACATTATCTGAAAATGAAAAGGAAATAGCGGTTAAGAAATTTGATGAAGGGAAAAAGTGGGTGTTTTATGGTTTAATAGGGGCAGGGTTATTCGTTATATTGACTATTCTATTTATAATTCTTTTTATTATAACCAATAATAAAAAGAAAAGAGCTTTAAGTCAGATTATTAAAATTGATAAAATAAAAGAAAAACAAATAAAAGAAATTGGTTTTCTGAAAAGTGAAATAGAAACTTACTCCGTTTCCAATAAAAATTCCACAAATCAAGAAAAAGAAAACATAGAAAACGAATTAAAATCTCAGAAAGATAAGTACAATGAGCTTATTAAAGAAAAAAATCAATTAGAAAATAGTTTGAAAGAAAAAGAAAAATCTTTCAATGAATTAAATGATAAGCAAAATCAGTTCATTACTTTAAAAAGCAATGAAATTAATTCTCTTAAAGAAAATTATGAAGTTCAGATAATTCAATTAACAAATGAAAAAGACCAATTGAAAAACAGTAATCAATTGATTGGTAGTAATATTCAAGAAAAAGAAGTCCTTGTTAATAGAAAAAATGAAGAGATTGATAAGCTTAACAATCAATTGGCAGAGGTAAAAGAATTGTATGAAAAAGAAAAGAGCTTAAGACAACAGCTAGATGACAAATCATTGAATTCAAATGAAGGTATGGCTTATCAAATGAGTAATCTTGAAAAAACAAATACCCAACTTAATGAAGAAAAAGCCAATCTGCAAAAAGAAATATATGTTATAAAACAGGAGTTGGAGCTACTTAAGCAACCAACGAATAATAATTCTGAACAAAGCCCAACTACAGATCATATAATTGAAGATAACAATATTTTAAAATCTGAATTAGATCAATGCAAGAAGCAACTTCAAAATGAATATCAATTAAGAATAGAAATTGAAAACGAAATAAAACAATTAATTGAAGAAATAAAAGAAACAAGGAAATCATAAAAGATAAAAGGAAAAAGATAAAGGGATAAGTATATAAATTATAACTTTTACCATACCTTAACTTAATAATAGTATTTTATGGAAAACAATGAAGATAAAACCATCGGTAGTTTTGATAATGCAAAATCGTTAATACAAGAACTCAAAAATCAATTAAATACTGAAAAAGAAAGATTCAATAAGTTTCGTCAGGAAATTTATCGTGAAAAAGATTTTAAAACAAGTAAATTTTATACATATTATGGTCCAAGTTATTATCTGGACAGACAGGCTGTAGTTTTTAATATTTATATTGCACCAGCAGGCGATTCTGTGGCATTCTATAAAGATCAGATTGCAAAAGTATTTCCACAAATTGCTAATAAAACAACTCCTTTTGTTATTGATCTGTATGCTGAAACTTTGGTTTTAGCTTTAAAAATGGATATTGATTTATTTATTGGCAAGTATTCTATTGGTAAAGATGGTGAAGAATATGTAATAGCTGTTGAATATCTTGATGAAGATGTAACATACAATACTATTGATGCTGTTAGCGAATGGTTTACTGCTATTAGTAATGATAAAATTTATGATTTTCAAGCTAAATTCATTCAACTGCAAGCAGATTTTGATAAAACTTTATATGGTGGACCAACCATTTATTCATTAATAGAAGCCGGAGTTAAACTAGAAATACCAGTGTTTTATCTCAGTGAAGAAAATGAATTTCAGTGGGGCTATGGGAAAAAGCAATTAAGAGGCAGATCAACTACTTTTAGTACAGATGGAGTGAAAGATACAGAATTTACTATGTACAAAGACATGGTTGGTGAGTTTCTCGAAATGTGTGGTTTTCCAACACCAACCGGAACGAATTGCTTTAACGAAGAAGAGATTTTAAATGAAACAAAAAAACTCGGTTTTCCTGTGGTAGTGAAACCTGTTGCAGGCCATAAAGGGCAAGGGGTAACTACAGGCATAGAATCGGACGAAGAAGTAATAAAAGCATTTAAC
>DYDE01000163.1 GCA_020718065.1 Marinifilum sp.
TTCCGCAAGCGTTTGATGGTGTACAGGTGATATTTCCACTGCCACTTCCAACAGTTGCTGTAACAGAGTTTGTAGTACCTCCAGCTGTTTGCGACCAACCTGAGGGAAAAGTCCATGTGAAGGTAACTCCTGCAACATTGGTAACACTATAATTTTGTGAAGAAGTTTGACAAGGGGTTGTAGATCCAGTGATTATACTTGGTTGTGATGGAGTTGTACATGAAGTAACATTTAGAGTATAATCTTCTACTTCACCATCAATACCTGTTACGCAAGAAGTAGGATCAGTTCCATATTCTGTTGTAACCCTCATTCTTGTATTTCCAGTAGTTGCGGTTACAGGGATGGTTATATTTAAAGGACATAAGTTGGAAAGACCATTAGTGACATTTACTGCAGTTCCCAGATCAAATGATTCACCTGTATCTATAAAATCGCAATCGTGGTTCCAGTCTATCCATGCCCAGGAGTGAACAGTATAATTTCCGTCAGTGTTTAAATTAACATTTAAGTTGTATGCAGTCCCTGTATTCACAGTTGTTGTTATTGCTGTATAGTCACTATAGCCTGCAGGTTTTGCAGTAACATTATTAATTGTATTGAAATTGACCAAAGTTATACTCGTCTGGTATGTAGTAGTTCCATTAGAAGTGCAATAAGTGCAGGGTGGAGTTCCTGTAGTAGTCGCATTGCCAGTTAAACCTGGCGTTTTATAACAATTGTCAGCTGTATAATATTCATAAATTGCATAATGATAGGTTGTTCCTTGTGTGAGACCTGTAATATTAACAGATGTTCCTGTCCCACTATAAACAACATAATTTCCACTTCCTATTTGTGTTCCACTCCCATAAGCAGCATTGGCAGTATAAGAAGTTCCATAAATAGGATCTGAATTAACAGCACTACCTTGTCTTGTTACTACTAATACAGAGGTTCCATTTCCTCTGGTCCATCCAATGGTCATTGTATTGTTTGTGATAGCAGATGAAGTGAATGTTGTAGCCTGTGTTGTAGGAGGTGTACATAACGGAGGACAACTAATAAAACAAAAAGTGATTACTCCGGCATTTTCTGCGATTGTATTAATTGGATAATTTGTATTAGCTCCAGCCCATGAATGTGAATGAGGGGTTGTTGCATCACTAAATGTCGTTTTTGTCCCTGACCCTGGAAATGGACATCCGCCTCCGTTTATTGTTCCATAAACTGTTGGAGGATTGCCTGTGGAATTAGCACAAACCGGGTATAATCCCTGGTGGCTTCCCACATTTATATCTCCAGATGCAGTATGACTGGTAATATAGTTCCCATCGACATGATAAATAATTAATCCATGACCTGGAACACCCACATCAAAACCGGTTTGCTGCTTATTTTCACATAAAAAATATTCATTTGCTGTTGTTGTATTATATCTGTAAAATTTATTGGAATTAAAGGTTGAGTTTGTCATTGTTACTTGTTGAGCTGTTGTGAGAACAGTTGGCGTTGCCCAGCCGTAAATATAACATTTTGTATATGGATTTGGATGGGCAGGTTTTGTTCCGCTTGCTCCATTCCATGAACCACCTGCTTGCAAATCCCAGTCACCTGTACCATCATATTGTCCGTTAGTTGAATAATTAGTATCGTAAAAATCAGGAGCACCTAAATTGTGACCAAATTCATGACACATAACACCTATTGTTCCCATTCCAGTTGCACTAGTTTCAGGCATTGTAGTATAAGCATTTACCAGAACTCCATCCATAGTCCTTTGTGCAACGCTATACCCTGCAGAAGTTAGATCCCAACTATGAGACCAGATATCATTGGTGCTACCAGATTCTTCTTGTCCTCGACCTTGATGAATAATTGCAATCCCATCTACAGTGCCATTGACATCATTATCATATAAAGCATAATTAACAATTGGATTTGCAGCAACGCAAGCATCATATGCAAAAGTTCCCCAATTTGCTTGCGGTCCATAATAATTATGCGTGTTTGGTAATGTAACCCATGTTGTTACAGTTGTATTTACTGTAAGTTGACCATAGGATGCTTCAATAAAAAAATCCCTGAAACTACCTGTTCCATTATAATTAACCTGATTCATATAATTATCAAACTGGCTTTGAGTGTAGGTAGTAGTAGTATTAGAAAAATTGGCAAGTATTAAAATGAGATTCCTGATTCCGGTTGTTGGAAACCCCCCTATTTTCTCTCCATATTTTGGTTTTATGATACAGTTATCTTTAATTTCTTGTAATTGCTTATCACTATAAAAAATACCTGGTTGAATTGAATTTAGAAAATTTATTTCTAAAACACTTCTATCCTTTGGATTATTAGCTTGAATGCCCGAAAAAATCATGTAATTGTTGTTATTAATAGTAGCATACTCATATATGCCACTAGAGTTGGTCATTATGGTATAACCATCTATGGTGGTAGCCCAATGTATAAACTCATCACCTTTGATTAAAATGGAAATTGTTGAGCCATCAGGTTGTGTGTAATGAGTTGGTTTTGGGTAAGCAGTAACTGCTTCTACCTTTGATAAGAAAACGGTGAATTGCAATAAACAAATCAATACCGTTAAAAATTGGTAAATTTTTACTTTCATAATTATTTAGTTTTGTTTTAAAATTAATTACATAACTAACAAATTTAAAAATAAAAACTTAAAAAAACAAATATTTAAATTGTTTATATAATTGATTAATTTATGGAATTATGGTTTTCAGCAAAGAGGATTAATTTAAAATACAAAAAGTCAATAGAATAATAATCTATTGACTTTTAATAGTTTTTAATATTTGTTATTTTTTTATAATAAACTTATCAATGTATTTGATTCCATCTCTTAATATTAATTGTATAAAGTAAATTCCTTCCGGCAAAGAAGTTAAATTAAGATGCTTTTCCATATTCGATTCTGATAATTTTTCATTTAAGACCAAATTACCTAGTGAAGAATATATTTTTATATAATCTTTATTTTGTTTGTTATTGTCATTGAATTTTAAAGTAAAAATACCGTTGTTTGGGTTTGGAGAAATAACAAATGATTTAGTAATAAAAAACTCATCTATACCATTATATGGGTAATTAATAGCTAAAGTATATGTTCCGTTACTTGTTCCATCAACAACAATATAATAAGTTCCTATTGGAGCATTGTTATATGTTAAAGAAACGTCCCCACTAACTAAACAACTATTTTCTTTACAGGAAGGCAATAAATAAACATTAAAATTTGAACTTAAATTACTTAGTGTAGCCGTAATATTTCCTATTGAGCTTGTAGTTATTGAATGCACGACTTCTGCTCCATTTTCATTCCATGAACTACAATTGTACTTGTTGACATTTGAATGACCTGAAACAGCCGAATTGCCATTATATGGTACGCCAGGTGTTATATTTACTGCATCTGTACAGTTTAATTGACTAGGATTAACTTTGATGTAATTTTCTTTAATAATAGTGTCAGAACCAAATGTATTATAACTTATAAGAGATACTGTATATTCTCCCGCTTCGTTATAATTTATGTTCTGAGGATGATATTCTGTGGATGTTTGACCATTCCCGAAGTTCCATAAGCAACTAGTAGCATTGCCTGAAGAAAGATTATTGAAATTTATTTTTTCTAATTCTTTTATTGTTGTTTTACTTGTATAAAAATTTGGATGAGTTATTTCATTGAATCCAACTTTAAATGAAATTGTACTACTTGTTGAATCAATATCATATATGTCAAGGTTTGCCATACTTCCATCAGAAAAAAAACAATTAGGGTTTGACAAATTATTAAAAGTTGTTTTATTTATTGTTTTGTTAAATGCTGCTGAATTTATACTTCCATTTATAGTTGGTGTACCATATGGTCTATAAATATACACTTCATCAGGTGGTCCATTTGCATTTCCATTTCCTGCTGCTGTATTAATGCGATAAATTAACAAACCACTTCCAGGAATTGAGCTTTCAAGAATTCCTTCCTTCTTTCTATATTCCAATATAAAATATTCAGAAGTAGAATTTGGAGAATAAATTTTAAAACAATTGTTTGTTGAAGAAGAAAGTGGGTTTAATGTATATGTTCCAGATGTAGTAATTTCAGGAATGTTTGTTATCCAAGTATGGTCAGAATATTTATATTTCATAAAAGCTCCCATATGGCCAAATCCACTTTCCATTAAATCCCAATTACCTGCTGGTATAAATCCATCATAACTGTAATGATACAAGTCTGGTGCCCCAAGTGCATGAAACATTTCATGACATAAAGTTTGAACGTTTACCTGCGATTCTGGTTGAAAGGTGTAATCAAGAACTCTTTTTCCATTAATCAATACTGTTTGAGAATACAAACTCCATCTGTGTGCCCATAAAAGAACAGCCCAGGCACCGCTTCCACCTTTAATGATAAAACAAACATTGTCAACATTGCCGTCATTGTCTCCATCAATATTCAAACCTGCAGGAACAGATGCAGCTATATAATTAATCGCACTTACGAGAAGTGTGTGCTCTCTTTGAGTTCGATTTGCTTCTGTGTATCCAATTGGATTTGTTGTAGCGTTGTATGGTTGATAGTATGCTCTTGGATGCGAATCTTGATAAGATAAACTGCTGGTTAATGGGCAAATCGGATAATGAGTTGTGTTTATTGTTAAAGCTGAATAAGATACTTCTGTATAATATGATTTCAATGATTTTGTTGTATTAGAATTTAATCTGTTATCATAAATTTGTCTTAATGTTGAAAATTCAGTATCATCACTAAAACGAATATAAACAGCAAGATTATTTAAAGTACCAGAATGAGGAGCCTTAACTGATTTATCTTCATTTTTATAATATTCTGCAACCCTTTGTTTATAATCTTTTTCTGATATTTTAACATTTTTAATTAATCCAACTGAAGCTGGTTCAACAGTGTTAACCATATAAACAGAAGGCGAAACATTGTTGTCCATATCATATGTTGCATAATAATAATAACCATCACTTGATTGAATTATTGTATAGTCATTTGCATCATGTAGCCAATTAAAAAATTCATCACCACTAACAAAACATGCTATTGTTTGTCCATTTGGTTGAGAAACAGAATAAGGCATATTCTTAAAATATGCAGCATAACTTAAAAAAGATAATGCCATAAAAAGTGTAAAAAGTATGGGTTGATTGAAATTTTTGAAAGTTTTCATATTATTAATAGTTTTCTTATTTGCCAAAAATAATCATTTTATAGATTTTTTCTGAAATTCGTTAAATCCTTCGTCCAAGAACTTAATGTATGCATTAACATCTAAATCGTAAGCTCTTGGCTGATTTAATAAATCTTCGTTTGCATCAAGAAGAATGTATTGAGGCTGAGAATTTTTATTGTATTTTGACATTTGAATATCAGCATTCTTAGGACCTAATTTTGTTATAAGTTTTCCACTATATTTAGATGTGTATTGTTCTGATTGAGGTAAATCAATTACTTTGTCATCAACATAAAGAGATACTACAATAAAATTGTTTTTTAAACGTTTCAATACTTCTGTGTTTGACCATACTCTTGCTTCCATTTCTCGGCAGTTAACGCAACCATGTCCAGTAAAATCAATAAATAATGGTTTATTTTGTTCTTTGGCACATTTAAGTGCTTGGTCATAATCAAAATATCCTTTTAATCCATGTGGTAGCTCCAATTTATCAGCATATTTAGGTGCTTCACAAAGGGTTTTATTTGTTTTGGATTCTCCATTTCCTCCACCAAAAGTTTCCACATTTTCCCTGATTATTTTATTTAAATCAAAATCATGCGTATGTTGTGGTGGCATATAACCTGTAAGTGCTTTTAAAGGTGCACCAAACATGCCTGGTATCATATATACAACGAATGAAAATGTAATTATAGCTAATATTAGTCTTGGAACACTTACATGCTTTACTTCGCTATCGTGAGCAAATTTTAATTTCCCTAAAAGATATACACCAAGTAAAGTGAAAATTACAATCCAAAGTGCAAGATATACTTCTCTGTCTAAAATACCCCAATGATAGGTCTGGTCTGCTACGCTTAAAAATTTTAAACCTAATGCCAATTCAAGAAAACCCAAAACAACTTTTACAACATTTAACCATCCACCTGATTTTGGTAAATTTTTCAACATTGATGGGAAAAAAGCAAAGATAGTGAAAGGCAATGCAAAAGCAAGTCCAAAACCGAACATGCCAATTATTGGTTTAAGTATTTCTCCGCCTGCAGATAAAACTAAAATTGCCCCAACAATAGGACCTGTGCATGAAAATGAAACCAGAACCAAGGTAAATGCCATAAAGAATGATCCCATATAACCTCCTTTATCAGCTTGTTTATCAGTTTTATTTACCATCCAACTAGGTAAGGTGATTTCAAACATACCAAAGAAAGAAGCTGCAAATAATAAGAAAATAAGGAAAAAGAAGATATTTGGTATCCAATGTGTACTTAACCAATTAGCAAAATCTGGACCCAATACAACTGCCAAAATAGTCCCCACAAGTGTATAAATAACGATTATTGAAATACCATAAATAGAAGCTTGTAATTTTGCTTTAGTTTTGCTTTTGCCACTTTGCATAAAGAATGAAACTGTCATTGGTATCATTGGAAAAACACAGGGGGTTAAAATAGCTATTAACCCACTTAGGAAAGCAACCCAGAAAAATCCCCATAAGGAAGCATCTTCTTCTTTTGTAATATTAACAATATCGTTTTTAATATTTTCATTAATACTGTCATTTTTAACTTGATTCTTACTGCTATCTTTTACTATGGATAATGTATCTTTTACTTCATTTACTAATGGTGTGGTATTGGTAATTGTTTTTGCTCCATCCAGCTTAAATTCAAATTCTGTTGGTGCTGGAAACATGCATTGTTTGTCATCACAAGTCTGAAACTCATATTCCCCTTTGATAATTATTGGTTTATTTGATAATATTTTAACTTTTTGTTTAAAAGTTACACTATTATCAAAATATTTGACGATCATTTCAAATACAGGATCATTTTCTTCTTTTGGTTTAGGTTCCTGAACTTTTCCAACTAATTGATAATCCTTGTTTTTTGTAAAAGTAAATTTTGATGGCATTGGTCCATCTGGTGGAACACTTTGTGAATAAATATGCCAGCCTTTATCAATAGTTGCTTTAAAAGATAATTCTGCAATTGTGTCGTTTATTCTTTTTGAAGACAAACTCCATTTCACTGGTTCAAGAATTTGGGCAAATAATGATATATTTGCTGTAAGGCAAATTAATGTGAAGACAAATAATTTTCTAAACCTTTTCATCATAACTTATTTTTATATGTAAATATTTAATTATAAAACTTGCGCAATATACATTTTTTTCGTTTCCTGAACAATTTTGTAATGATTATTTATTCTATGTCCAATAACCCATACAATATCATTTCCGGAACATAATACCAGTATTTTTTCTTTTTCAAAAACAGTTATTTTATTGTCGATAAAATAATCACTTAATTTCTTTTTGCTATTCATCCCCAATGGGTAAAACCAATCGCCTTTTTGCCATTTTCTAATTGTTAATGGAAATTTGAGTTTGTCGTAATCAAGAACTGCAATAGATTGGGTTTTTAAGCTATCAGTTATTTTATTTGATTTTTTTATTTTAAAGTTAATTGTATTTGAAAATATATGTGTTTTTTTTGTGTTTTCCTGAATATAAAACAATAAATTTTCTATATTGCAGTTTTCTTCTACTATTAAGTTTTTCCTATCTCTTAACAATCGGTGTGTTGAAGAATAAAAAACCTTTCCTGATATATCGTTAAATGAATTTATAATATCCTCAATTGTTGAATATTTAAAATTATAAGGTTTTAAAAATTCATATAAATAATTTGCTTTGTAATTAAGTTTTACAATTTCTTTAATTGAAATGAATATCTTATTATCTGTTTTTTCTAAAACTAATTTGGCTTTATTATTCAGATGGTCATTATAAATACTTTCAACTATTTTTAAATTTTCAATATTATTAATTAGTGTGTCTTTATATGATGGATTTATCTCTTTAAAAACAGGTATTATATTGTGTCTGATTTTATTTCTAATATATTTAACAGATGAATTGGAAGAATCCTCTCTGAAATTTATCTTTTTTTCAGAACAGTAATTCAATATTTGTTCTTTATTAGTAAATAAAAGTGGACGGATAAGAAAACCATTTTTAGGAAGAATGCCATGTAAACCTGAAATTCCAGTACCTCTTAAAAGATTTATAAAAAAGGTTTCAATAACATCATCTTGATGATGGGCTATTGCAATGTAAGCGAAGTTGTGTTTTAATTTAATTTCTTCAAACCACTTATAACGAAGATCACGGGCTGCCATTTGTATAGAAATACCTTCTTTTTTAGCATGGTTTTCTGTTTCAAATGATGTTGAATAAAATTCTACATTATATTTTTCTGATAATTTTTTTACAAAAATTTCATCATCATTTGATTCTTTACCCCTTAATTTGAAATTGCAATGCGCGATGGAGAATCTAATTCCTGTTGATTTAAATAGTTCGCACATTGCAACAGAATCAGCACCTCCACTTACAGCAAGCAAAATGCTTT
>DYDE01000164.1 GCA_020718065.1 Marinifilum sp.
AACTGATAAACAAAATTATTAATAGAAATATTAAAACAGAAATTATTGATCTAGCTGATGATATTGGTAATGTTGCAGGTACTCGTGTTATTTTAAATTTCCCTGATGTTTAAATGTTAATTTAACAGGGCTTTTAAAAAACAGCAAATATCACCACAATACTATCGAATTCTATATTATTATTCTTTCTTCAAAGCCAAAATTGAGAAAATTTTATTTAAGGATGAGGTTTGATATCTTCCCTATCTATTGTGATTTATTATATCAATATTAATTTGATGTAAACTTTAATCAGGAAATATTAACATAAACTTATCATTTTCTTAACCTTAAAGTAATATTCAACCTATATTTTTGCACCATTCATTCTAATATATATTAACAATTAAAATAAGAATTATTTATGAAAAAAGAATTATCACGTATTAAACAATTGTTTAGTTTAACAACTGTTGTTGTTGCAGGAACAATAATCGCATTTTCATCTTGTAAGAAAGAGAAAATTGTGGAAAAAATTGTGGAAAAAACCGACACTATTTATATTGACACTACTCACAAACCTAAAGTTCCAATTACTGTTAGTGGAGAAATTAAAACAAACACCACCTGGGAAGACACCAATACTTATATATTAAGTGGTTTTGTTTATGTAACAAGTGGAGCTACCCTGACTATTAAAGCTGGTACTGTCATAAAAGGTGAAAAAACCACCAAAGGAACATTAATTATTGAAAAAGGTGCAAAAATTATGGCAGAAGGAACTGCATCTAAACCAATTGTGTTTACTTCAAGTGCAGCTAAAGGTTATAGAAACTATGGCGATTGGGGTGGACTTGTAATATGTGGTAATGCAAAAATTAATGTTGCAGGGGGGTCTGCACAGATTGAAGGTGGTCCTCGTTCAATGTATGGTGGAAATGACGACAACGACAATAGTGGTGTTTTAAAATATGTTCGTATTGAATATGCTGGTATTCCTTTTCAACCTGACAAAGAAATAAATGGATTAACAATGGGTGGAGTTGGTAAAGGCACCACAATTGATTATATTCAGGTTTCTCATTGTGGTGACGATTCATTTGAATGGTTTGGTGGTTGTGTGAATGTAAAACATTTAATCGCATACAAAGGTTGGGACGATGATTTTGATACTGATTTTGGTTATACCGGAAAATTACAGTATCTGGTTGCTTTAAGAGACAAATCAATTGCCGATCCAGGTAGCAAATCTAATGGTTTTGAATCTGATAATGATGCATCTGGTTCAACTAATCTTCCTGTTACTAAACCAATATTCTCTAATGTTAGTTTATTCGGACCTTATAAAACTGCAACCGAATCTGGTGTTAGTGCTAATTATAAGAACATTTTCCATTTAAGAAGAAACACTTCTCTTTGCCTTTATAATTCAATTGCAAACGGATATGCTTATGGCTTACAAATTGAAGGTACTGCTGCTCAAACTAATGCTACAAACAACATATTACAAATGGAAAATGTTACTATGACAGGTATGCCAACTCCTGCTGCTTTCTTTGTAACAGCTTTTGATGGTACTTATTTCCTTGATGTTACCAGACACAACGATACAATTCACAAATTCAGTTCACTTAAAATTACTGATGCTTATGCAACAGCTCCTAATTTCTTACCTATGACCGGTTCTCCTGCTTTAGGTAATGCTAGTTTTACTAATAGCAATTTAAATGACCCATTTTTTACAACAGAAACATATAGAGGCGCATTTGGAACAACTGACTGGACCACAGGTTGGGCTAACTGGGATCCACAAAATACAAATTATTAAAAGAATAAAATCGTTGATTTGATTTAGTTAAAAACGGAGAGCATTTCATAGCTCTTCGTTTTTTTTTTAATTTCTGTTTTTTACAACCTTCCTTAGATATTCCATTGTTAAAAACAAAAAAAGATTTTCATAAACTATTAACCTGAGTTCGTAATAACAATTTAATTCATTTAATAACAATGACTTTAAACAATTCTTTAGTGTTATTTTGTGTTTTAGTGCTTTGGTGGCTTAATTTTTTTTGCCACTAAAACTCCAATACACCAAATTTCACCAAAAGCTTTAACATAGGTATAGAAAATTTATTCAATACCATTTTATTTTGTCCCGAACTTAGTTTATTAATGAAAACTTAATGTTTGCTTAATCAAATGTTAATATAACAGCTTTAAATTTGACAATCTAAAAAGAAATTATATGACAACAATTTCTAATCTTTTTAAAGATAACCCCAAAAGAATGCTTATTGCTTTTGCATTTTTTTTTATGCTTATTGCTTTGGCTTTAGTAATGTATGTTGTCATATCAATTTAAAAAAACAAAAGCAAGCTGTTTAAATTCCGGGTTTTCAAAAAAACATGAACCCTTAGAGGTTGTTTAAAATTAGTTTTGTTAGGATATCAATATTTGGACTAAAGAGCCCTATTGTATTGTGTTTTTTGTCCCCGACTTAAAAGTTGGAGCTATTTATAATATGTAAGAGGCTGTCTAAAAAGGCCTTTGTGTTTCTTTGTGTAAACCCTTTGTGAACTTTGTGGTTAAGCTAAACGATAATATTCAACATCTTACAAAATATCAATTGCATGAGAATTAAAATTAACCAATAAAATTAGTGTTTTTAGACAGCCTCTTAATTAGAAAGAAATAAATAGGGCTTTAGCCCAATAATTTACTGATGAAAAATAGATAATAAAAATTTTAAACAACCTCTCAGTTTTATTATTTATTTAAGCCCATTTTCAACAAAACACTTGATATATTTTTTATCGCTGACTACAATATGCTTCATTAACCAATCTCTAAGAAAATTTATCACTTCATAGGTAAGAGAACCTTTATTCTTCTCTAATTTATCTTGAAAAAATGATATTGTTTTTCTAAATTCATTATGTTCCGAAATATGCTCGTCAATATACTGAAATTTAAACTGATGAAAGTATTTTTCTTCTGTACCAAAATGATATATCGCATAATCGATCAATGATAAAACTATCTTCTCAATCTTGTCATCATGAACCCTATTCATAAAAGCTGAATATAATTTATTTAATTCGCACACAAGTTCTTTGTGCTGCTCATCAATTTCTTTAATATTGACACTATATGTATCATCCCATTTTAAAAAATCTTTAGTCATTTTTTCTGTATTATTAATATATGTTTATTGAAGATTTTTTTTTTGCTACTAAATTGCACGAACATCTTAACAAATTAGTTTAAAAACATAATCTATCAATGTTATTTGCCATTTTTTTTCATTTTGCTAATTATAAAATATACTTTTTAGCTATACGAATATCAAACCGCTAACGTGATTTTGAAAATATTAATGTTAGCTGGTTTTGGTATATGCCGATTAACTATCAATCTCAATTTATGAGTTTGTGAAATAAATGGAGTAAATGTTAGCGAATCGGTATAAATATTTAACTTTCATTATAATGTATCATTTCTAATATTTTATTTGTTGGGGTATAAGTTCCCATATTATTATTTTCCCGCCATACTTCTTTATAAAAATTACAATTCATACAATTCATTACTTTTGTAGCAAAACTACCCTGAATTTTTCCTTCGCATAATGTACCGGCAACAACCCAACAAGCTCTGCCTCCATTAGTGCCATCGTTGATACCATTTACTATTTTGAAAGTAGCTGCGGGACACACTCCCAATTCTTTAACTTTTGAGCCATTTAATTCTCTTCCACATTTTGTGGCTTCCCAACAATTTTGATTCATGTTAAAATTTTTAATGAATAATAATTAATCTATTGATTTTGTTAATCCCTATATATAAATAGATTATTCTTTTTTTGTGAAAAAATCTTACAATATGTGGTTTTTGCAAAAATAACATAATCAAAAAAGCTTTATGTTAATTTTATATTAATTTTTACTCGTATTGAGTTTTAAGATAAATAAATTTAAAAAGTATTGATAATAACAAGGCACTATTAAATATAGTATAGCAAAGCTAATTGTAAGATACTGGTTATGATACATAATTTTCATAAAAAACCATACTGAATTAACAATGCCACTATTTCAACCCGTTTTTAATAAAGAAATCACTATATTGCATATCCGTAAACTGTATGTGTTCTTTTAACCAATCTTTAATAAAACTGGTTATTTCGAATGAAATAATAAGAGTACCACTATTAAATTTTTCTTCCAATGCATTAACTTTAGCAATAAAATTATCATGTTCTTTTTTATGTGTTTCATAAGAAGGATACTTGAATTGCCTCATGTATTTTTCTTCCATACTAAAATGCATTATTGTGTATTTTTTCATACCACTGATCAACTTCGAAATATTTTCATTGTTCGAACGATTACCAATGTTTTCATAAAAATCATTGATCATTTCTATTAGTATTATATGCTGTTCATCAATAGAATTGATTTTAACACTCATTGATTTATTCCAGGTAATTGCTGCCATATTTTATTAAATTTATTTGTTTCGTATTTTTCAGTCTTTAAAGACTAGTATTTTTAATTAATCTTTTTTAGATTACAAAATTACAAAAACTATATAATGAAAATAAATTTTTATCAGGGAGCATTTATACAAATTCATTTATTTTGTTATTCAGTAAAACAAACCTGCTATATATTATTATTTTCATCTTAAAATAATAAAAAGGGCTTCTAAAAATTAGATTTTTTGAGGCGGACAAAATTTTAAAACCGGAGTTTACATTAGTAAATGCGATGTGCTGAGCCTGTCGAAGTAGGGATTTTAAAATAGAAGTTCAACGAAGAAAAAGCAATTTTTAGAAGTCCCGTTATAAATAAATTAGTTTAACAGCACAATAAACGAAACAAAGGTAAACAAAACCTATCAAAGTTAATTGCCAATTTTAAAATTTTATAAATAGTGTTTGCAAGAAAACTCAGTGCCAGATAAGAAAACTTCAAGAATGAGGCTTTCGTAGTTTTGAAAATAAAGGAGTTTACTTTGGTAAACGACTGTTTTCAAAACAAGAGTAACGAAATTATTGACGTTTTCTTGCTGACACTAAATATTATTTTATTCGTACTTGTATATATTTTATCAGCCAAACATATTGCTACACTTATTATTCGGCAAAGTCAACTTTCACACTTGCTTGCATACAAGATTTCGCCGCTGGCTATTTACGATTTTATTTTCAAATGATCAATTAAATTTTGAGCAGTTATCACTGCTCTACTATAATCAGCGTCAATATATTTCTTTGTCGAATCCATTAAAAATATATGAACTCCCTGTCTCATATCCCACAACCATATTAAATCTTTTTTAATTTGTTCCGTTATTTTTTTTATTTTTTTCAGATGGGTAATTTTTTCATTAAAATATATTTTTTTCTTAAAACTTACTTTTGGTTTATTCTTTTCAAACAAAACTTCAACAATTGTTTCGCAAACAGAACCCATTAAAACAATACCATGTTTTATTAACATTTCTCTCGAATCAAAAGATATATTTGTTCTATTTAGCAACCAGCAATAAATATCTGACAATCGTAACGAATCAGAAATATTTTTCTTAATCGTGGCATCCTCTATAAAATCAAGTTTTTTCTTGATCTTTTTTAATTCTGTAAGATAATCCCACGGAAGACCTATCATATACTTTTCGTTGTCATATTTATCCGGGTCTTCAGAACCTATATATTTATGAACTTCCAATATACTTGCGTTTATATTTTTAATTTTTTCTTCTAATTCTTTATCTGAATTGATCATGTAACATTTTATTATTTCGCTTACTCTCTCCCAGCTTTTCGGCTGCTGCTGTTTGTTTTATTCGTTATATTTTTGTTTTGGTATCATTTTTTTTGTAAATAAGCTAGCAAAACCTGTGGGATAAATAGGACAATGCACAGCTTCATCTTAACGAGAGGTAAATTCTTTAATAATCAGTTTTAACATTATTTTGTTCAACCTGACTTATCATTTCACTTTCGTTAAGATAATAATGCCTGCCATAAGCTGTCTTAAGCCTGAATTTTTCATCCTTTTCAATTAAATCTTCAAGTAAATGGCATATTGTTTGATTAGATAATAGCTTAAAACAAACATCGCAACATACTCCCTCCAAATAATTATCCGGTAACAGGTTTTCAAATCCATTTGTCCTAAGCAAATCTACCAAAACTTTGGGACCAAATGTCCTGATTGCATGTAGAACATAATTAGATTCTGACTTTTCGAATATCTCGTTTAAATTCTCCTGATGGAGGTTTCCTAAATATAAAGGATTAAACTCAGGCAATGTAATAGGAGGACCAATGCAAGCGATTACTTTTCCATTAGGAAAAATGATTGGAAAACTTGCCATTGAACAAGCTGTTGTAGCTGGTTCTGAAGAATGCTTATAGTCAATCATTTTTGCTCCCGCTTCGGCTCTACCAATAGGTAAAATAATGGCAGTATTTACAAATTCCTTATCCGTAAATTCGAGTATTTCATCCATCAATTTGAGATAAACCGGACTCTCCATACTCTCTGTTGCTACGGCAATATTATATAGCTTTCCTGATTTCTTCGCAGCCCATATTGCATTTTTAACATTTTCGAACGATATATATTTTTGATGAGGAACGTCAGCGCTAATCGAAATCATCTGAATGGATGAACATAATTTTAATATTCGCAAAGCTTCTTCCCTTGATGTTGCCCAATAGGCATTGCTCACAACCGAAACAATAAAACCTAAATTATGAGCATAATCTGCAATACTTATCAGGTGCGACATGTTATAAAAAGGTTCGCCTCCTGTTAGCGATACTCCACAAACAAAACCATCTCTAAATGCCCTTATTTGGTCGAGCCACTTATAAGCAGACTGTAAGGCCATTTCTTCCTTTCTGTCCGGACCAGCTTTAACAATGCAATGCGGACAAGCAATAGTACATTTATAGGTGAGCATTAATCCTACATTGCTCAAAAAAGGAACTTCATTAAATTGATTCTCTGCCATTGTTTATAAATTTATTAATACTTAAATTACCTGTCAGTTGCAACTTATAGCAACTGACAGGTTAGTGAATAATTCTGATTATCTACACTGATAATCTTGAACATTATTACATCTGCTCTTTGGGGGTGAGCATTATGTTGAATTTTTTATGATCTATTCCTGCATTCTTAAGCAATTGCCATGGTACAGGAATTCCATGAATTAAAACATTATTCACAATTCTTGCTTCATTAAATTCAAAACCCATTTTTGCAAAATCATTTTTCATTGATTTTCCTACATAGGTGATAGCAACATTATATTTTTTCATTATTGCCTCATTCCCGAACAATTCGGGCATCATTTTTTGCAATTGTTTCAGGTTATGCATGTCTGGTGGCCAAAAACCCGAAAGATGATTTTTTTCGATTATCCTGGTTGTGTTTTTAAACAAATCCAGCATTTCTTTTGGAATAATGATGTCTTTTTTAAAATGTGTCATAATTTTTTATGTTTAATTTTGCCTACTCTTTCCCAGCTTTTCGGCTTCCGCTGTTTGTTTTACTTGTTATATTTTTGTTATCATTTGTTAGTATATAAGCAGGTAATGCCTGCGGGATAATAGGGATGAGGTGCAACCTTAACCCAACAAAAGATGTTTATTTATTAGTAACAGCTTTTTGCTTTTTCCATATTATTAATATTAATACCCATACTGTAATTAATATTCCAAATATTATATATTTATCTGTTTTATTGAGTCCGTCTTTAATAAATCCATTAAACAGAATTATGTTTATTACAAAATGGAAACAAGTTGCAGCGAAAATTGATTTAGTTATTTGTACAATTTTTCCAATTCCCCAACTACCTAACAATAACCATAAGAAAAACAGTATGTTTTGAACTAAATCAGGATTTCTCAAAAACGATAAATGCCATAAATACCATAAAATGGCAATGATAAGAACCCTTTTAATCTCAGATAATTCTTTTAATTCTTCTTCTAAGTAGCCACGCCAACCAATTTCTTCAAAAAAGCAATATATAAATGTGGATAAACCTGCCACAAAACCAAAATAGTGAGCATTGTCTCCTTTGTTATTATTAACCCCAATAATAATTAAAAGAATTATTGGAATAACACTCATGATCAAACTCCATTTTGTGGAGGTTCCAAAAACAGTTATTTCAAGCTTACTTTGTTTCTTAAGCCAATTTAAAGCTATCAATGCACCAATTAAAACACCTATTGCCTGAAGCGGACTAAAGAATACCATTGTCCAGGTTGGCAATTCTTCAATGGTAGTCTGTAATTTTAATACGTCAAATCTAAATATATTCGATACAACAATGGCAATTATATAAAAAATCGCCAACCTTACTAAATTCATTCTATTCATAGGTGTTTTGTTTAAAATTAATACTTAATTGTTTTTTTCCGAATAGTTATACGCTTTAAAAGACAAAAAGTATTCATTACATCATTTCGCCTATTCTCTCCCAGCTTTTCTGCTTCCGCTGTTTGTTTTATTTGTTATTTACTTGCTTAGTAGTATTCTAAAAAA
>DYDE01000165.1 GCA_020718065.1 Marinifilum sp.
ATAAAAAAAATAATTATTAAAAAGTGCTTAAAGTTTTTAAAATCATTATTACTTTGTGTTTTATTATACATTATTGTTTTATATAAAAAAACGTATTGTTTTTTATGAAACTAATTATTGATATAGGTAATACATATAGTAAAATAGCAGTTATTGAAAATAAGAAAGTCTTGAATTTTTTAAAAATTAAAGATATTCAGTTAAAAGATATTGAATTGTTTGTTAAAAACAAGAATATTGATGCTGCTATTATTTCTTCTGTGGTTTTTCATTCTGAAAATATTACTGCATTTATAAAAGATAAATGTTTTGTGATTGAATTAAATAAAGAAACTCCAATACCAATTAGTAATTTATATAAAACTCCTGATTCTTTGGGTAAAGATAGACTTGCTGCAGCAGTTGGAGCTTATAGCTTATTCCCAGAAGATAATGTTTTAATAATTGATGCAGGTACATGTATAAAATATGATTTTAAAAGTTGTTTAAATGAATATTTAGGGGGTGCAATTTCCCCAGGATTAAAAATGCGACTAAAATCTTTACATGATTTTACTGCAAAACTTCCTCTTTGTACCCCAATAAAAATAAATAAACTAATAGGATCAACAACTGAAGAATCAATTTTATCAGGAATTATTAACGGTACAATAGCTGAAATAGATGGAATAATTGAGCAATATAAAAAACATTTCAAACCATTAAAAATAATTTTAAGTGGAGGTGATGCGAATTATTTTGATAAAAGACTAAAAAATAGCATCTTTGCAGTCTCGAATATTGTACTTTTAGGATTAAACGAAATACTTGATTATAATGCTAAATAAAAGAAACATTTGCTTTATGCTTTTTGGTTTGTTGTTGATAGCAACAAATTCATTTGCTCAAAACAGAATCATATCTCCCTACTCCAGATTTGGAATAGGTGAGTTGCAGACAAACAATTTTACAAGACCTATGGCTATGGGAGGAGTTAAATATGCCCTCAGGAATAATGATATGATCAATTTTTATAACCCTGCTTCTTATTCTGCTTTTGATACAACTACATTTGTTTTTGAAACAGGTATTCTGAGTACTTTTGAACAATTAGAAACAAAAGACATGAAAAAAAATCATAATTATACCAATCTTAACTATCTAATTTTTGGGATGCCGATAACAAAATGGTGGGGGTTTAGTTTTGGTTTACTTCCTTTGAGTTCTACTGGATATAATATATCTTATACTGAAACAAGCATTAATTATGGCAAAATAAAATATATTTACGAAGGTAGTGGTGGTATAAATCAGTTTTATCTTGGTAATTCATTTAGATATAAGGATTTGTCAATAGGGTTTAATGCTACTTACATGTTTGGGAGTATAAATAAAATAAGACATTTATATTTTCCAGATTCATCCAAATTTTTGGGTACAAATATTAGCAATACATTGCAATTAAGCGACTTTTATTTGAATTATGGCATTCAATATACCCATAAAATTAATAAAGAAAAAAGAATAGGTTTTGGTTTGGTATTTGGAAATTCAAGTAAAATAAAAGCAAATCAAAACGAACTTACCAGAAGTTTCACTGGTTTGCCCGAACAATTAAATTTTTTGGATGTAATAACAGATACAACAATAGAGGGAAATGTTTCTTTTCCCCTTAATGTTGGTTTTGGAATGAGTTATGAAGTAGTTAATAAATTGTTGGTAGCAGGTGATTTTGGTTTTCAGAAATGGTCAGAGTATTCTGCTTTTGGTATTAAAGATTCGTTGAAAGATGTAATTTCTGCATCTTTTGGCGCACAATATACTCCACAAAAATTTTCATCATCAAGTTATATTAAAAGAATGACTTATCGACTAGGAGTTAGATATTCTAAATCTTATCTTGAATTAAAAAACACTCAACTTGATGAACTTGGTGTAAGTTTTGGATTTGGGTTCCCTCTTCGGAAGTCAAGATCTACAATTAACTTAGCAATTGAACTTGGTAAAAAAGGAACAACAAACAACCAGCTTATTCAGGAAAACTATGGTAAAGTAACTTTAGGTTTTTCAATTTTTGAAAGATGGTTTATTAAAAATAAATTAGATTAATTCTTTTCTTAATATAATCATAAAAATTCTTCAGCAAGATGGATATGTTTAACCATTTATATTGTCTTGTAGCAAGAACAAAAACAAAAGTATTTTTTTTATCAATTTTATTAAGCATTTTAACTTTTATTTCGTGTGAAAACGATATAAAACAAGTTAAAAAGTTTGATAAAGATGAAAAAAAGTTTCCCAACCAAGTTTTAATAGATGCTGAAATGATTATTAGCGATTCGGCTGAATTGATAGCCATAATTAAAACTCCCAAATTAGATAATTATAGCAATGAGAAACCATATCAGGAATTTCCTAAGGGTGTGCATGTAGATATTTATGAAGACAAAATGGTTTCATCTAATCTTAAAGCTAATTATGCCATCAATTATGAAAAGGAAAAAAAGATGGAAGCCAAAAATAATGTTATTGTTACCAATGCTAAAGGTGAAATCCTTAACACCGAACATCTGATCTGGGATCAAAATACCCATAAAATTTATTCGGATGTTTTTGTAAAAATAACAACTGCTACCCAAATATTGTTTGGTAAAGGTTTGGAATCGGATGAAAGGTTTGAAAAATACAGAATTAAAAATCCAACAGGTTTTATATACATAGACAAAGAAGAATTGGAATAATAAGAAAAATGGCAAATTTGATAATAGTAATTACCTTATTATTTTTTAGTTTTTTGTTCTGGTTAAAATAGCTTTAGTATCTTCAAATAAGCTGATCATTGAGTTTGATTTGATAAAATTTTATTGCCTGGTATGACAAACTAAAGATCAATATAAAACCGTTCTGCTTTCAGCACTTTTATCTTAGTAATCAATATCATCTCTCTTATATTAGTGGAATTAGGAAGATTTTGAGATGTTAATTAATTTAGATAATTTTATTAAGATTTTTAACAAAGGAAAAATCTATATTATTTAGTAAAGTTGAAAATAATGAATAATAACAGTGTCTTAAATAAAATATTATTCTTTTTTATTTCTATTTTTAAACAAAGCATTAAAACAAGTTTAGTGCTTTTTAAGATAATGATTCCTATATCTATTATAGTAAAGTTATTGCAATACACCGGAGCTATTGATTATATAGGAATGGCATTATATCCTTTAATGAAATTTGTTGGTTTGCCTGGAGAAATGGGATTGGTATGGGCAACGGGTATGATAACTAATTTATTTGGTGGAGTATTGGCTTTTATTAACTTATCAGTCGGGCTTAATCTTTCTATAGCTCAGGTAACTATTATATCTGTAATGATGTTAATTGCTCATACTTTTCCGATTGAACTAACTATTGCAAGGAAAACAGGAACAAAAATACTGACTATGTTTATTGTTAGGTTTGGTTTTGCATTTTTATTTGGTGTTTTACTAAATTTGGTTTATAAATCGTTTAATGTTTTGCAAGAACCTGCTGTGATGCAGATGAAACCAAGTATAGTAGTTGATAATTCTTTATGGTCATGGGCTTTAAATGAGCTTAAAAACTATATGTTTATTTATTTGTTTGTTTTTTCGTTGATGTTGTTGCTCGAAATATTAAAATTGATTGGAGTAATTGATTTAATCACTAAAGCTTTGAGTCCTGTTTTAGGGTTTTTAGGCATTGGCAAAGGGGTGATAACTATAACAATTGTTGGATTGACATTGGGTGTGGTATATGGCGGTGCTTTAATAATTAATGAAACAAAAACCAAAACAATAAACAGAAGAGATGTGTTTTATGCTATGGTGATGATGGGTATTTTTCATAGTATTATTGAGGATTCTATATTGATGATCTCACTTGGTGGACATTATAGTGGTGTTATTATTGGGCGGTTTGTTTTTACAATTATAGTTATTTTTCTTTTGGTTAGATTAACTAAATCGTTGTCTGATAAAACTTTTAACAGCTTATTTCTAACTAAAGAGAAAAACAAGAATCTGAATTCATTAAAATAATTGATACTCTCACCAAAATATTTGATTTTTTTTGTATTACAAATAGATTAAGAAAAAAGGGTGTAAGTTATTTCTTACACCCCTTATAAATTATATAAACTATTGCTATTTCGCTGATGTTTTAATATTATTCTCTTTTTTAAACTTTAATAGTTTTTGTTGTAATTTTCCTGTGTTCTTTTCGTGAATAAGGAATTGTGTAATTTCTTTGGTTGAATAAGCATTGGGATGAGTAGAATTTACAACAGACTTTAAAGAATTCATTTTTGATTTATACCCACCTTGTATCACACCATTAACTATTTCTAAAGGATCTCCATTTGTCTGGCTATAATAAACATAATTGTTTGTTTCGTCAGTTTCAGTCACTGCATCAAATCCATCAGCAATTAAAACAAGGTAGTAACTTCCATTAATACTAGTTGGCATAGTGTAGGCATAACTAAACCTTGTACCTGTTCCAGGAGGGGTTTGATAACTATTCCAAACATCGAAAACACTAGAACCGCCAGGGATGTTAAGATAATTATACCAGTTTCCACAAATACCGGGACGTTTCTCAGGATCTGGTTCGATAGCCGAAGTTAAATCACCATCTTCTCCCAATACTCCATAGTCATTTGAATAATAATCATAAATTAATATTCCATAATCGTTGGCATCATAAGCATTATAATATAAATAAACAATGTTCCAGTCTTTACTAGCTGGAAGTACATCAGCACCCATATTAAAAACATTATAAAGACAAGCTCTTCTTAATGGATCATTTGGATAGTTACTATTTTGAATGTCTTCTAATTCCCAGCCAACTAAATCCCATCCAGTTGTTACATTATTTGTGTCAGGGATTATATTATTATCATCAGCACCAACAAATGCGGCAAAACAGAATGTATTGCAAAAGAAATTGTAATCAATCCAAATATAACCATTGTCACCCCATGTTGTTCCCCAAGAGTTTACAATACGAAATGCTCCATTAGCACCTTTACTGTCATCATATCCCCCAAGAATCATAGCATGATTGGCATGCTGACCATTGTATGTAGTACCATCAGACGATAAAACACCATCATTGTTCCAACCCATAAAGTTATTTCCAAGCCTTGCTCCAAAAATAACAGGTCTGTTTTGAGCGATATAGGATTTTATAGTATTGACATCGATACTAATATCTCTATAATTTGATATTTTATAATTTGAAGCATCCGATGTCCATGAAGAAGGAGGTTGTGAAGAACAATCTCCCAGACTTGTATATGGTGCTGTTGACAAAGTTGTTATCCCTCTGGAAACAAGAATATCCAACGCAGCTTCAAAATTGGTTCCATTGCAATCAGTTCCTTTTAAACTGCTAGGTATTGCCCAAAACAAATCTTTAGGACTAAATTGATTTGAAGTACTATTTATTTGAGATGAAGTAAGGTTTTTCTTAATTGCATTCAAATATGTTCTGAAATTATAACCAACAGCCCATGCAACACATGTTCCATAACTTTCCTGATTGCCAATAGGTGGGAATTTGCCAAGTAAATTCATGGATGCTGGATTGGTTCCGTTACCAAGATTTAGACTATTTGGGATATGAGTTGTATCTTCACTCCCAAACCAACCTAATCCCTGAAGCAGGTTGTTTACTTCTTCCTGATTTTCTTTTTTACATGCTGAAAAAGCTATAAAGAAAGAAAAAAGTACTAATAATGATATTTTTTGTAAATGTTTCATGTTTGTAACTCCTTTTTTAAATTATTTTATATTTTCAAGTTTTTTGGATTCAATATATATTGTATTTTCTAGGGTAAAATCTGTTTCTTTTGATGTAATAATATCTTGTGTGTCGGGTTTTCCATTATAGAAAACAGAATTATCGAAATTTGTTTTTCCACCGAAATTAGCTTTTGAGAACTTTGTTTTTCCAAAAAAAGTATTGTTTTTAAATTCTGCTACGAAATGAAAATTGCTTTGAATAAATTCAAATCTACCAAAGAATGTGCCATTGTTGAAAATTGCCTGTTTAAAAAATTCGGCATAAGTAAAATTAAAAATCCCATTAACTATTATGTTTGTGAAATCGGCATATAGTTGAAATTTTGTTGCTCCAAATTGTGCATTTCCTTTAAAAACTGAACTTTGGAAGCTAGTAATTCCTTCAAAATTACATTTTAAAAATTCTGCATTTCCCTCGAATACTGCTCGTTGAAATTTTAATTCTTTTTTAAAGCTCGATTCTGCAAAAATAGTAGATTTATAAAAAAAAGTTGTGCCTTCGAAACTGGTAATTTCATTAAAAGTGCTTCCGGCAAAATTTGCTATACCCAGAATATTGGCTTCACTAAAGTTAACTTCGTTTTTAAAATCTGAATTTAAAAAAGAAATGTTTTTTTCGAATGTAACATAATGATTTCCTTTGTTGTCATTTTCTTTGCGAGATGCAATAACTTTGCCTTCAAAGGAACAATTAACGAAAGTAATAGAAGAACTAATATAGGAACGGAATTCGCCAACAGATTCGTCGTTTTCCGGTTTGATTTTAGTAAAGTCTAAATCGCCAGAAATTACGGCATCTTTAATAAGAACCGCTTCGTCTTTTAATATTTTTTTTATAATTTTATCGGCAGTGATCTTGTTATCCTTGGGTTTGTTTTTAATATCTTCATTTATATTCGGGGATTTAGGTGTACAGCCTATTGTGATTACATTAGATATAAGCAAAAGTGTTAAGAAAATTAATGTTTTTTTCATCTGTATATTTTTTTATTGATTTTAAATGTCAGAAGAAATGCCCTTTAAATATTCATCGCTATTGGTAAACATTTGTTTATGGTCATTTCATATTTATTTTTAGTAACAAAATTAAATAATTTTTATAAATAAACAATCTCCTTTTATAAAACAGGTAAAAACACGCATTAAATAATTGTGAAGTATGTCAAACAGTTAAAATATTTTCTCTTTAAAACAAAGAGCTACTAAAGATTGATTTTTCTTTTAATATTGTCTATCAATTCAAAGAATTGTCCAATACCGTTTTTACTAACGTTTTTCAATTGTTTGTATATAACTTCAGAAATTAATTTAGGCCAGAATAAAGCTGAGTCAACATTGCCGGTAGTTTTTTCAACTTCAATAATGGTCTTTTTAAGAGATAATCGAATTTCTTCGGGTACAGAAGGGTCGTCGCCAAGTTTTTTAATTTTTTGCAGCCCCATTTGAACATTTCCCTTGTCAACATCTCCCATTGCATCAACCAAGGTGTATGTCCAATTGAAACCTGTGAGAGAAGCAAAACCTGCAAAATGAAAACGAGCTGCATCGTAATTTTTTTCGGATATACATAAGGAACCTAAAATTAAATGAAAACCTGTTAATTCAATTTTAGTGTATTTGCCATTAGGAGTTTTACTTAAAATATCAATTCCCTTATTAGATTCTATTTTGGCAATGTTTTTCCATCCCTTTTCGTACATTCCAACAGCAATGAGCATATGAGAGAGTGCAACATAATTTGCATCTTTACTAAAATCTTTAGTTATATTGCCTTCAGCAAAAGCAAATGTGGTATTGCCAGAAATAGCCCAATAATAGCCTAAGAACAAACGAACTATTTCTTCAGTAACAATGGCGGTATCTCTTTTGTTGAAATTTTGAGTAAGAAGTATTGGAGGAACTACTGTTTCTGAAACTTTTTTGTATGTTTTATACTTAAATGAAGATAAAACTGATTCGTATTGTTTTTGTTCTGATTTGTTTTTACACGAATTCAGATTGAGAATTATAGTAATAGTTAAAATACAAATAAGTATTTGTTTTGATATTTTCATTTAAGAAGTTGTTTAATTTAAATCAAAATTAAAAAAAAACAAGGATATAAAAAAAATTGTGTTATTTTATTGTAATGATATGATAAACAATGTTTAATGATGTTTTACAATGATGTCCGACACCTCTTCAATGATCACCATCACCTCTGCAATGATGTCCGATACCTCGACAATGATGTCCGACACTCGTTCAATGATGTTCGACACTCATTCAATGATGTTCGGAACTTCTTTAATGATTTTCAGAACTTATTCAAATATGTTCGGAATCTCTTCAATTTTAGTAATCTCTCTTTTTTCCTTTCAAATCTTCTCTTTTCTTTACCCTATTTATTTCATTTAAATAAAATTTTATATGCTTATCTCATACCTTACCTAAATAATATTATCTTTGTAGAAACGATAATAAAATGAATCTACTTAATTTTTCCGAAAGCTTTCCA
>DYDE01000166.1 GCA_020718065.1 Marinifilum sp.
CAAATCTACTTAATTTTTTTAAAATATACAACACACTATTAATATTATAGAATTATCAAGCTAATCTTAAAAGCTTGATAACCTATCACAGCTAGTCAAAGTCTTCTGTGCAAACATTAATGAGAGAAGACTTTGTAGTATATAAAAAACTATAACTTTGGTTTGTAAAATTTAATCTGTTAATTTTATAAAAAAATTAAACAATGAAAGCAACAAACACAAACTTCAATGCACATAACTTAATCAAATTGGGGAGTAATTAATCATAGCAGAATTGCCCTTATGGAAAGTTCTTAATCTTAAAACATCAGAAAATGAGTGAGAAAAAAACTGACAATAAAGAAGAAGTCAAAATTCTGATCAATAATTACAATTATGCTTTAAATGAAGAATTCGACTATCTGGATAAGAAAGAAGAACCTGTTGCTTCATCATCAGCTTCTTCTATTTCTTCAGATAATGACACGAATCAACAGAACTAAAATATCAATACTTGCAGTCATTTATTTTTTATTGAAAAGGATATTGATATCGTTATTCTTTTTATTAACAAGAAACCCCAGCTTACTGAGGTTTCTTGACAAATCGAATTCTTAAATAAATCAGATAAAAGGTTCTACCTTTCTGAAAGATAGAACCTTTATATTATAATGCATTCTTTTTTATTGTGATCTTGTCCATTGCGGTCCAACATTTAAATTCATTGGTATAATAAAGGTATGCTGAAGAAGCAGGTGCCTGATATTCACCTGGAATTTCTGCTTTAAGGTCTAGATTAATTTCTTTTGTTTCTGATGGTGCCATTTGGCGGTAATAAAGCACCACATTGTTTCCAACAACCTCGTAATAGTCGACCAACTTTTTATCAAGTATTTCTTTTAACTGCCATGGTTGTGCCGTTAATCCGGCAGGAATGCCAACAATGGCAATAGTGCTTGGTTGTCCTTCGTTCGTTTTATTCTTAAGTACAATACTTAAACGTACTGTTTCGCCAACATTGGCTGTTTTAGAAGCAAGTGTGGTTGTTAAATTTACCAAACATTCTTTTGAGCTGTTTGGCATAAAAGTATTCCAACCAAGAGCAAAAGCATAAGGTAGTGGATTCTTAGTTCCGGCAAATTTAATTTTGAAATCGTGTTTGCCTGCTCCAATATAATTCTGAAGACTATCAATAGTGATTGCATCTTTATCACCAGCTTTGTATTGTTTTTCTGCTACCTTTTTTCCATCTACATAAAACTCAAGAATACCATCTTCTTTCACAGATTTCGATTGTTTTGCAAATTCTGTTAAAGCTTTAAGTGCAAGTATCGTTCCCTGAGTGGAACCAAAAGCACCATAACCATCGCGCGATTTCACTAAAAACTCAACTGCTTTTGTTAATACTTCATATTTTTGGTTGGTAGATTTCAAGATAGCCAATATTGCCAAAGAAGTGGTTTCAATAGTTAGAGATTGTCCTGTAGAGCGGGTAATAGAATGTATGCTGCCTGTCCAGCTGCCATCTTCTTTTTGTAAGCTATAAATTAACTCCATGATCTTTTCAGCATTTTTAACTTCTTTTAGTTTGAAAGAAGCATTTCCAATCAAACCAAGGATATAAGGATCTTTTGAATTGAGGGCATCTTTAAATGATTTTTCGTATTCTTTCTTAATATCATTGTATCCGGCTTCAGCAAGAGCATAAACAATGTATGCAGCTGTTATATCTTCGTTTGCTCCACCAAAATTATCCAATGCTCTTGGGTTTCTTTTAAAACCACCATTACCATCTTTTTTGTCCATCAACCAGTTGGCTGTCCGATCGATCATGGTTTGGTCAACATCTTTATAAACATCTTTCATATCGTTGAATTGCATCAAGCCATATGCAGTAAGCGCTTCGTGTGCAGGAGAACCGCCAAACCATTCGTAACCTTTATCTTTTGCTTCGAAAGAAATAAGTTTTTTGTAACCAGCATCAAGAAGTCTTTTACAGTTATCCAGTATTTTTTCGTCTTTTGATTCTGTGGTTTTCAGATAATCCATTACCATTATATTTGGATAACTGGACATTGATGTTTGCTCAAAACAACCAGAAGGCTCTCTTAATATAGATTCAATACCTTTTAACAAATCGGAAACAACAGTTGGAAATGCAGTGAGAGATGCTGTGATAGAACCATCAACAGGATTTGCAATATTGGCAAAGTAATCTCTCTGACCGTCTTTTCCTGCAAAAGAAGCTGTAACCGGAAATCCTTTTGGACTTATTTTTATTTTCTGAACAAAAGCATCACTTAAACCATCACTGGCAAAAGAAATCTCAAATTCACCTTCACCGGGAGTATTTAAAACTTTATAATCGAGGTAAATGGTCTTTGTTTTTCCGGCTGTAATAGAGTGATCAAAAGTGATAGGAGTAATTGATTTTAACCCTGCAGGAGATTTAACAGTTAGTTTTCCGTTCACAGTATTTAAAGTATTGTTTTTTAATGTTAATGGAATTGAAACAATATCTTCGGTAATAACTTCAGTAGGAACTTTTGTATTCATAGCAAAAGGAAGTTGGGTAAAGAAAGTTTTTTCGTTTCTTCCAACCAATCCAAAAGAGCTAATACCTTCTACACTCACTCTGAAAGAAGAAATATCATCAGAATTATAGAACTCAATAACTTTTTTACCTGTTTTATCAACATCAACTGAACCATCCCAGAAAATTGTATTCCTAAAATCGGTTCTTACTTCTACTTTTTCGGGTTTGTTGTAAAGTGGCGCAGCAAATTTCTTTGCCCTGTAATAAGTAACCTGGTTGTTAACAATTGGTTGTTTTTCAAATTCAAAATCAACCAACCTGTTATCTTTCACTTTTGCATCCAGATCTATTTTATTAGGCTTGTTATCAACTATTTCCAGAACATCAACAGGGGCGACATTATTATTTACCATAACAGGTTTATCGTTCTTTTTAACCAAGGGTGTTTTTGTTTTAACCTTATCCATTTTAAAATCTTCATCCATATTAACACCACCAGCTAAATTTGGAGCCTGAGGAATTTCAGCAAATTTTTTATTGTTGCCTCCCCAATCATCCACTTCATATTTATAACCATAATAATTCTGAGAATACATATAATATACCTGATTCTGCGAATAATCTGCAATGTTTTGCGAAAGATTGGTATATCCGTTTGCAGAAGCATACAATATTGCAGGTTCAGACAGATCAACATTTTTAAGTGTAAAGAACCCCTTTTTATCTGTATGAACCAACATCCATTTCCCACTTATTTTTACAACTGCATCTGTAATTGGCTTATAAGTATAAGCATCTAACAGTGTTCCTGTAATAATTGCTTTTTCACTATTAAACGTAAGAGGAGGCAATTCTTCGTTAAGTACTTGTTCCCAGGTATATCTTCTCCAGCCGGCGGTCATTAGTAAATAGTCTAGTGCTTTATCTGATTTAGGATCATTGCTGAAATAAAATGCTGGTTCTTCAACTTTTTCTTTAATATCCTGTTCTAACAAAAGTTTTGACAAAATATTGCCTGATTTGTCATCAGCAAACGAAAGTAACTGATCATTAACCACAGCCAAAGAAAGATTTGCAGGCATAGGCATTCCCCTGTCGTCTTTTACATTGATAGTAAGTTTTACTTTTTCTCTTGGTAAATATTTTTCTTTATCTGTTTGAATAGAAATGTTTAATTGAGATGTTTTATTAACAAAGGCAAGGCGTTCTGAACGAGCTATCCCTTTACTATCGAATAATGTAATTTGTGCAACACCGGCAGGAAAATTATCAGTTGGTATAACTACCAGATTGTCTCCTTTAATTGATTTAATTGCATTGGCATAATATATCTGACCTCTAACTTGAGCAACAACAGACAATTCTTCACTTTCGGTTGTTTTTATGTGAAGGTTCAATTCGCCTTGTTTTGTATTATCTGTAGAAATAACATAACCACGATTTATAACTTCAGGCAATTCAAATAGGTCTTCAATACCTGCAGGTTTGGTAATCTGAACATGATAATTTTGTCCTGGTTCTGGTTTTAAAGTAAAAGCTCCCATTCCCTGATAAAAACTGTTAAAACTACCTACAACCTTATTGTCTTTATCATAGACCAAACCTTCGATATCGGCAGGTTTATCAAATTCATTAATAGCTCTAAAAGCAACATTACTTTCAATACCACAAACCAAATCACCACCTTCAGGATACAATGCCATTTTAATTTTATTTAAAACAATTGGTATTGAACGCGAAACAGATTCTGTTTGTCCCTGATAATCGATCATCACATTTACCAAACCATCAGAAGTCTTTAATGTTTTTGGTAAATTAAATTTTATAAAAGCCAGACCTTCAGCATCTGTTGAAAATGGTTTTTCGAGAAATTTGTTACCATCCAAATTAACTACATACTTGAAATTTTGATTTACAAGGGGTTTGTTTTCGTTGGTATTTAATTCTAGTTTTGCTACCACTTCATCGCCTGCTCCAAAAGCTTTTCTTTCAAAATCAAGCTTCATTTTTAGATTTGGTAAAACGATGTTTTGAACCTGCAGGTCTTTTTCAAAGAAAACAGTATCCGCTTCGTTTTTCTGCCAGTTGGTATAAGCTTTCACTTTATACATTCCACCGGGTGCATTTGCATCTAATGTAAAATCACCAACTGCTTTGCCATTTTTAGCAATGATTTTAATTTCTTTTTCAACATTGCCTTTGGGTCCTATAAATTCAACATGAAGAATATCGCTTTTAATAGATGGTCTCAAATCTGTTCCATTTCTAATATAAGCACCGAAATAAACTGTTTCTCCGGGTTGGTAGAAGGGCTTATCGAATTGCAGGTAAACCCTGTCTTCTGGAAATTCTTCATTATAAAGAGCAACCTTTTCTTTAATGTTCTTTATAATATCGTTTTCGACAAGCTGTAAATAATAACTGCCTGCTTTTGTAAAGCCGATGATGCCTGTTACAATCAGAACAATTACGGCGATTACTGTAAAATTTGCTATTTTCCGTTTCATAATGTATGGTTTTTTTAAAATTAATTATTTATTGAATTTCAGATAAAGAGATGCAGTAAAATTTTAAATTCCATACTTTTAAAAACAAATTGTCACAAATTGCTTATTGTCTGCACTATATAAAAAAAGAATAAAAATTGTATTGTTAATTTTATTATTTAATTTATAGTTAAATATCACTATTGTCGGGTATTTATATAAAAAACAAGTCTGACATATAATAATATACCAATAAAACAATTTTATAATTTAATTAAGGTAATATATTATTTAATTTGAGGTGAGATTAGAGATGTTTATTTAATCATTTTATAATTTAGCACTGCATCTTCTCTTCGGCACGAATTAAAATGCCACCATTCGGTTTGAATATTAAAGAACCCAGCTTTATACATTACAGTTCGAAGAAGTTTTCTGTTATCGACCTGTTGCTGAGAGAGTTTTCCTTCAGTCAATAATTTTGCTTCCGAAGTTGGGTAAGCAAGCTCTCCAATAAAATCATATGGGCATCCCATGTCTAAAGGAATTTTATTTTCATCAGCAATGCTCACATCAACAGCAGCACCAAAATTATGAAGAGAGCCATTTTTAGGATTGGCAACAAATTTTACTTTTTCACTTATAGGCATTTTTAAAGTATCCCAGAATATTTGCTGAATACTTTGAGGACGTGTTGCATCAAAAACAATTATATGATAACCTGCTTTTATTTCATTTAAGAAGTTTTGGGCATTTATGAGCTTTTGGGCCACATCTGGTTGCAGATATGCTTTTGTGAAATTACCATACAGATCAATACCAAGGAAATTGTCAGTAGTAGAATATTTTAAGTCAACGATAATGTTTGAATCAAGAGAAAAAACATCAACAAGACCGGCATCAATCAACGATTTTTCTAAATTCGTTATTGGATTATGAACGATTCTTTTAACAATTAATTTCTGATTTCTTACTTTTGCTTGTTTTAAGTTGGTTTCAATATCTAAATTACCAGAAGAACAACAATAGAGGGTTAGTAAAAGCAAAAACAAAACAATATACTTCATTTTAAAAGAATAATTTCAGTAATAAAGATTGAAAATTTATTTAACGTTTAATATTTTTAATAATATTAGGATTGGTTAGTTCTCGAATTGCATCATTTGCAATCCATTTTGCAGCCTTTGAGTCTAAATAAAGCATCTCTTTAGCAATTAAAATAGCTGCATTTTTCATATTCATGCTTCGTTTTCCTGTTTGACGTAAAGCCCAGTTAACAGCTTTCTTAACAAAATTCCGTTCATCTTTAGCTTCATCTAACATACGCTGAAGAAAAGGCTCAAATTTAATATCATCTGCTTTTTTATCGCTTATTGCTAAACGAGCCATCAAAACAAATCCTGCACGTTTAGTATATTCTTCTGTTCGATAACTCAATTCAACAGCTTTTTCATAAGCAAAAGAAGTGTCTTCAAAAAGGTTGGCGCAACATTGATCGCATAAATCCCAAGAATTAAACTCATTAACCCAGGTTTCAACTTGATCTTCAGTAACAAGATTTGGATTGTCAACAAGGCTGGCAAGAATACGGGCTTCATGCAAATTTGTTTCCCAAAGAAGTAATGCAAGTTGATGATTATGCTTATGTCTTTTAGCTATCTCACGAAGTAGTGGCATATTAACACCAAAGGCTTTTTCGGTATTAATACCAAATCTTGCCATTCCCTTGAGGTTTTTAGTATTTATATGTCCTTTTAACTCAGTAATGATTAAAGCTAATGATTCTTTTTCTTTCATTATGCCATATTATTGCATTTTAACTATTTCTTTATATCTGAAACAATCGATAATATGATCATTTACCATTCCACTTGCCTGCATAAAAGCATAACAGATTGTAGAGCCAACAAATTTAAAACCTCTTTTCTTTAAATCCTTACTCATTGTATCTGACTCTACTGTTCTTGTCGGTATTTCCTGTAGAGTTTTCCATTTGTTATTTATGGGCTTATGTTTTACAAACTGCCAAATGTACTTATTAAAAGAACCAAATTCCATTTGAACTTTAATAAAACAAATAGCATTGCCAACCGTAGCCTTTATTTTCAACTTATTTCGAATGATGCTTTCATCATTTTGCAATTGTTCTATTTTATCTTCTTTGTATGCAGCTATCTTTTTAAAATCAAAATTATCAAATGCTTTTCTGAAATTTTCTCTTTTCCTTAGTATGGTTGACCAGCTTAAACCAGCCTGAAAAGAATCAAGTACAATAAATTCAAAAAGTTTTGCATCATCATATAATGGCACTCCCCATTCACAGTTGTGATATTGTACCATTAAAACATCATCTTTAGGCCATGGGCAACGATTTATCATTTTATAACTGTATAATTTGATTTACAACAAATAAAATATATTAAGTGATTAAACAAACCTACATTATTTTTTTTAATACACAAAACCTTTACCATTGATTTTTATACAAATTTTTTTTTTTTTTGAATTTTATTTTTACATTGCATCATATTTGAGATAAAATACCCAATAGACAATACAAATATTTATAAATAACCTAATTAATTATTAACCAAACTATTTAAATGATGAAAAAATTAAGTGTACTTTTAATTATTGCTTTCGGAATCCTAATGATTTCGTGCAAACCAACTCCAAAACAAGCGGCTGAGTTTAACAACAAGATCATTGATCAAACTGATGCCATGATTAGTCAGTATAATGTTTTCATTAAAACCTGGCAACATTATGAATTTGGTGATCCTGATTTGTCTGACATAAAAGACGATTTCAAAAGCTTACAAGAACAAATTAAAACAACAATGGAAGAAATTGGAAACCTTAAAAAATTTGATGGCAAAAACGAATTTAAAGATGCAGCGCTTGAATATGCTGGTTCTTACAAAGGAGTTGTTGATGAAGAATGGACTCAAATTATGAGTTTACTCAAAAAAGGTGAAGATTTTGAAAAAAGTGATGCTTCAAAATGTGATAGATTAGCTAAAACCATTGATGAAAAAACAGGTGATGCTGATGATAAGTTTTTTAAATTCCAAAAAGAATTTGCAAAAAAATACAAATTTACATTAGAATAAAAAAACATTCTAATCAAAATAAAAAAACCCTTGATTATTCAAGGGTTTTTTTTATTTATAAAATATAATAAAACATTGTTGTCCGACTAAATTTTAAAACAGTTTAAATTGATAAACG
>DYDE01000001.1:0-70738 GCA_020718065.1 Marinifilum sp.
AAACCGGAGTTTACATTAGTAAATGCGATGTGCTGAGCCTGTCGAAGTAAGGATTTTAAAATTGAAGTCCAACGAAGAAAAAGCAATTTTTTGAAGTCCCGTTAAGAATTCATTCAAAGCAATTGTTGTTTATTGGTTTATGCTGTATTGATATCCCGAGCTCAGATTAATAATTAATCATAATCACCTGCTCTATATAAATGATGCTATCTATCCTATAAATGATTTTGTTCATTACCTTAAATTCATTATGTTTGTCAATAATTCCAATAAGTAAAACTATGTTTAAACATGCTATCGTCCGCAAGCCTTGTGCCGATATGGTGAAAGGTATTACTTCTGCAAAGTTGGGCAAACCTGATTTTGAGAAAGCCATTTTACAACATAACAGTTATGTGAATGCACTTAAAAGCTGCGGGCTAAATGTGAAAATACTGGAAGGGAACAACAAATTCCCTGATTCTACATTTATTGAAGATGTTGCAATATGTACAAAAGAATTTGCAGTGATTAGCAATCCTGGAGCATTATCGAGAAGAGACGAAAAGGACGGCATGAAAACAATACTGGAAGAATATTATAAAAACATCTTCGAAATACTCTTTCCTGGCACCCTCGATGGTGGTGATGTGATGATGGTCGGTAATCATTATTATATTGGCATCTCAGATAGAACCAATCAGGAAGGAGCCAATCAACTTATCCAAATTCTGAAAAAAAACAATCTAAGTGGTTCAGTAATCCCTCTGAAAACAATGCTACATTTAAAAACAGGTTTGTCATATATTGAGAATAATAACTTATTGGTTTATGGTGAGTTTGTAAACATGCCTGAATTTAATAAATACGACCGCATCATTATCGATGCTAATGAGGCATATGCTGCCAACTCTCTTTGGATTAATAATAAAGTTCTCGTTCCAAAAGGTTTTCCAAAAACGAAAAAGAAAATTGAAAAAGCTGGTTATATTACCATTGAAGTGGACACTTCTGAATTCAGAAAATTAGATGGAGGTTTGAGTTGCCTTTCTTTAAGGTTTTAATGTAACCTAAAATAATTTGCATATTTTCTCATATTAAAAAGGGCTATCCTCATCTGGATCATTCACTTTTGATCCCATAGTAATAACAGAAGGACCTTTATTATCAAAATCAGAATTTGCTGACATATTATTATAATGCTGGTAAGCATCATTATCCAAGTCTATAAATTTAGCAAACTTGTCAATAAAACGAAGATAAACATCACTTAAAGCACCGTTTCTGTGCTTTGCAATAATAACTTCAGCCAAGCCTTTAGTGGGTCTGCCATCAATATCATCAATTTTGTAATATTCTGGACGATATAAAAACAAAACAAGGTCAGCATCCTGTTCAATAGCTCCAGATTCACGTAAGTCGGAAAGTATAGGCCGCTTGTTGCCACCTCTTGTTTCAACGGCACGACTTAGCTGCGACAAAGCTATAATCGGAATGCTTAATTCTTTAGCCAAAGATTTAAGTGAACGCGATATATTACTAATTTCTTGTTCTCTGTTACCACTTTTATCACTACTACCAGCCATCAACTGAAGGTAATCTATAATAACAAGTTCAATATTGTGCTGGGCTTTCAATCTTCTGCATTTAGCACGTAGTTCAAAAATAGATAAAGCAGGAGTATCATCAATATAAAGCTTTGCCCCAATCAATCCCTTTATTTTTTCATTAAGTTGAGTCCATTCATACTTTTCTAATTGTCCCCGTTTCAGTTTAGAAGCATCAAGCTCCGTTTCACTTGATATTAAACGAGTAACCAATTGCACTGCCGACATTTCCAATGAGAAAAAAGCAACAGGCTTTTTAAAATCTATAGCAACGTTCTTAGCTAAAGATAACACAAAAGCAGTTTTCCCCATACTTGGACGAGCAGCAACAATAATTAAATCAGATTTTTGCCAACCTGCAGTTATTCTGTCAAGTTCTGTAAACCCTGAAGGCACACCACTTATATGCCCCTCCTGATTTGTTGCAGCTTCTATTTGTTTAACAGCTTCACGGACTAATGAATGCATATCTTCGGAGCTTCTCCTGATATTGCTTTCACTTACAGAAAACAAGTTTTTTTCAGCATTGTCGAGCATGTCAAAAACATCTATACTGTCATCAAATGCATCATGTTGTATTTCTGTTGAAATTCGAATGAGTTCTCTTTGAATAAATTTTTGTATTATAATACGGGAGTGAAACTCAATATTTGCAGCAGACGCTATTCTATTTGTTAATTGTGTAATAAAATAAGGACCACCTACAATATCTAATTCACCGGTTTTCTTAAGTTCATTGGTTACGGTCAGAATATCAACTGGCTCAGAACGATTAAATAAAGAAAGAATAGCTGTGTAAATCTTCTGATGATGCTCTTTATAGAACATATCAGGTTTAAGTATATCAATTATTGAAGTAAGTGCATTAGATTCAAGCATCATAGCACCAAGTACTGCCTCTTCCAAATCGGTAGCCTGAGGCGGCACCTTACCATGTTCAGAAAACGCTTGAGCCACAGTTGTTTTCTTTGTCCTTTTTCTTACAGATTGCTCTGAAGTATCATTAATCTCTTTCATTACTGAATCTAAAATATATTTTAAGCATCTTTACCGTGACATTGTTTGTATTTTTTACCACTTCCACAAGGACAAGGATCATTTCTTCCAACTTTCTTCTCAACTCTAACAGGTTCAACCTTTTCTTTTCTGGGTTGATTATTATCTAATGGTATGTCCGATCTACCTGCTTTCAGTTTACTCATATCTGTTTTTTCTTCTTCCGCTTCTTTTACATTATCTGTATAAGTGATTGGAAGGTTTCCTTTAAACAAGAAAGAAGATATTTCTTTGTTCACCTTGCTAAGCATTGTTTTAAACAGTTCAAAAGATTCTAATTTATATATTAACAAAGGATCTTTTTGTTCATAGGTAGCATTCTGAACCGATTGTTTCAATTCGTCCATTTCACGAAGATGTTCTTTCCATTCGTCATCAATAATAGCAAGAGTAATACCCTTTTCAATAGCTATTCCAAGTTCTTTGCCTTTGGTTTCGTATGTTTTCTTTAAATCTGTGATAACTTGTAAAGTTTTAATACCATCAGTAATTGGCAAAGCAACTTTTTCGTAGGTTCGGGAACTGTTTTCATAAACATCCTTAATTATAGGATAAGCTTTATCTGTAAGAAATTGTGTTTTCTGTTTATAATAATTGATAATATCTTCATTTATTTTTTCGGTAATATCATCAGATTTCATGGCAAAGAAATCAGTTTCATCAATAGGACTATCTAATCCGACTGTTTTAAGCATTTCAAATTTAAACCCATTGTAATCTCTGTTATCCTGATATTCAATAACCATATTTTCGCATATGTCATGCATCATGTTAGCAGTATCTATCGAAAGTCTGTCTCCATATAATGCATTTCTTCTTTTCTTATAAATAACTTCTCTTTGTGCATTCATTACGTCATCATATTCAAGCAAACGTTTACGAATACCAAAGTTGTTTTCTTCAACCTTTTTCTGTGCTCGTTCAATGGATTTGGTAATCATGGAGTGCTGGATCACTTCCCCATCTTTCAATCCCATTCGGTCCATAATCTTGGCAATTCTATCAGAGCCAAACAATCGCATAAGATCATCTTCTAAAGAAACAAAGAACTGAGAAGTTCCAGGATCTCCCTGACGTCCTGCACGACCTCTTAACTGTCTGTCAACACGTCTTGATTCGTGACGCTCAGTACCAATAATTGCCAAACCACCAGCATCTTTAACACCTTCACCTAATTTTATATCAGTACCACGACCAGCCATATTGGTTGCAATAGTAACTGTTCCTGCTCTACCAGCTTCAAGAACTATTTGGGCTTCTCGTTGGTGGAGTTTTGCATTTAAAACATTATGTTTAATGTTACGCAATTTAAGCATTTTACTTAGCAATTCCGATATTTCAACTGATGTTGTTCCAACCAGAACAGGGCGACCTGCTTTAACTAATTCGCTAATTTCATTAATTACGGCATTATATTTTTCACGTTTTGTTTTATAAACCAAATCTTCAAAATCTTTTCTCACAACAGCTTTATTGGTTGGAATTACAACCACATCTAATTTATAAATATTCCAAAACTCACCAGCTTCAGTTTCTGCAGTTCCAGTCATCCCAGCCAATTTGCGATACATCCTGAAATAATTCTGCAAAGTAACTGTTGCATAAGTTTGTGTTACAGCTTCAACTTTAACATTTTCTTTTGCTTCTATAGCCTGGTGCAAACCATCAGAATATCTTCTTCCTTCCAGCACACGACCTGTTTGTTCATCAACAATTTTAATTTTGTTGTCCATAATAACATATTCAACATCTTTTTCAAACAAAGTGTATGCTTTTAAAAGCTGGTTAACTGTGTGAACACGTTCAGATTTGATCGTAAAATCCTGCAACAATTCGCTTTTCTTTAATACTTTTTCTGATACAGGAAGATTTGATTTCTCAAGATCTGCTATTTCTGAACCAATATCAGGTAAAATAAAAAACTTGTTATCAGTGGTATCTGAAGTAATATAATCAATCCCTTTTTCAGTAAGTTCAATTGAATTGTTTTTTTCGTCAATAACAAAATAAAGCTCTTCATCAACCAAATGCATATGTTTTGACTGTTCCTGCATATAGAAATTCTCCGTTTTTTGAAGAATTGCTTTAATACCTTGCTCACTCAAAAACTTAATGAGCGCTTTGTTTTTTGGCAATCCTCTGTATGCCCTTAGAAGAAGTTTACCTCCTTCTTTCTCTTGTTCTGAATTTGGATTATTTGATAAAATACGTTTTGATTCAGCAAGAATATTGGTAACCAATGTTCTTTGAACATTGTAAATACGTTCAATTTTTGGACGTAACTCATAAAACTCATGTTTGTCACCCTTTGGTGTTGGACCGGAAATAATTAAAGGTGTACGTGCATCATCAATCAACACCGAGTCAACCTCATCCACAATTGCATAATTGTGTCTGCGTTGAACCATATCTACAGGACTTTGTGCCATATTATCACGAAGATAATCAAAACCAAATTCATTGTTGGTACCATATGTAATATCAGCAAGATAAGCTTTTTTTCTATCATCTGAATTTGGTTCATGTCTGTCAATACAATCAACTTTTAATCCATGAAATTCAAATAAAACACCCATCCATTCAGAGTCACGTTTTGCCAAATAATCATTAACTGTAACAATATGAACACCTTTTCCAGGTAATGCATTCAAATATACAGGAAGTGTAGCTACCAATGTTTTTCCTTCACCAGTTGCCATTTCGGAAATTTTACCCTGGTGAAGCACAATACCACCTATTAATTGAGAATCGTAATGTACCATATCCCATGTTATAGTATTACCTCCAGCAAGCCAGTTATTGTTATAAAATGCTTTATCTCCTTTAATTTCGACACTATTTTTAAAAGCAGCAAGATCTCTGTCTCTATCACTCGTAGTAACTTCAATAATCGGATTTTCTTTAAAACGTTTAGCAGTTTCTTTTATAACAGCAAATGCTTCTGGTAGTATCTCCAACAAAATAACTTCTATCTTCTCTGCAATTTTTTTATCTAGTTGGTCAAGTTTTTCAAATACTTTTTCTTTCTCATTACTATCCATCTCATACTCTAATTCGACTTTATCCTTCAGTTCTTTTACCTGATCTTCTTCTTCTTTAGTAAATTCATAAATTTTGTTTTTGAATTCTGCAGTTTTGGCTCTTAGCTGATCGTTATCAAGTTTGCTTATAATTTCATAAGCTGTATGAATTTTACTAGCTAAAGGGTTTATCTCTTTAATATCCTTTTCTGATTTTGTGCCAAATATTTTTTGGAAAATGCTAACCATAACTATATTTTGATTATATTTTATGTTAAAAAAATGAAAAGCAAAATTAAACTAAATTGAGAGAATTTCTTTAATAATATTTTGTTTTTACTAACAATGAATTTTATTGAATATCTTTGTAATAACTTAGCATTTATATTCTTTAACTTGATTATGACGAATATTCTGATTAAAAACGGCACTATAATTAATGAAAATTTATTTTTAAAAAAAGATATTCTGGTTAAAGACAATTTAATCATCGCTATTGAAGATAATTTACAAAAACCAAATTCATCTACACAGATTATAGATGCTGGTTCAATGTATATATTACCTGGTGCTATTGATGCTCATGTGCATTTAGACTTACCTACTCCTGCTGGGAATTCTTCTGACGATTTTAAAACTGGAAGCATTGCTGCAATAGCCGGTGGAACAACATCCATAATTGATTTTGTTACTCCTGCAAAAGGAGAATCATTGTTAAAAGCACTAAAACACAGAAAAGAAGTGGCCACTCAATCACTTATTGATTATGGTTTTCATATGGGTGTGAGCGGCTGGAATAAAAACTCATCTTCTGAAATTGAACAATGTATTAAAAAAGAAGGCGTCACTTCTTTTAAGGTTTATCTTGCATATAAAGGCAGTATTGGTATAGAAGACACCGAATTGATTGAAATAATGCAAACTGTCGCAAAACATAAAGCACTTGTTACTGTTCATTGCGAACATGGTGATGTTATTAATAAATTGCAAAAAGATTTTATATCCAATAATCAAACTTCACCCTTCTACCATGCGCTATCTCATCCCTATCTAATTGAAACAGAAGCTATTAATAGAGTTTTAACAATTGCTAAAATAGTTGGATGCAAGGTTTATATTGTTCATGTTTCTGCAAAAGAATCTGAAAAGCTAATTGAAACTGCACAACATAACAAACAAGAAGTATTTGCAGAAACATGTCCACAATATTTATTGCTTGACGATAGTAAATACAAACTACCCGACTTTGAATCTGCTGCATATGTTATTAGTCCACCATTAAGAAAAAAAGCAGATAAGCTTGCACTATGGAAAGGTCTTAAAAATGGAACATTTCAAGTTGTTGCAACTGATCATTGTCCTTTTAATCTCAAAGGTCAAAAAGATATTGGGATCAATAACTTTTCAAAAATTCCAAATGGTGCAGGTGGTATTGAACATCGCATGAGTTTACTTTATACATATGGTGTATTAAAGAAAAAAATATCTTTACATCAATGGGTACAGTTGTGTTGTACGCAACCTGCAAGAATTTTTGGCTTATATCCAAGAAAAGGAACAATTAGTATTGGTGCTGATGCTGATATTCTTGTATGGAATCCAACCAAAAAATCCACCATTTCAGTTAAAAATCATTTTCAACGATGCGATAGTGATATTTATGAAGGAATTAATGTTATAGGTTCTCCAGAATGTGTAATTGTAAATGGGATTGTAGCTTTTGAAAATGGGAGAATTGCAAATGAAGATTTATTAAAAGGCAAATATCTTTATAGAAAATAGCATTTACATTGTATAATATACATTTCAATAACTTGTGAAAGCTTTGTTTTCAGGTTTTATTAATTGAATAAGTTCTTCTATATTGATGCTTTCACCCTTAATGATGTAGTTTGCTTTGTTATAAAAGGGTTCTCTTAAAGCAAGTTTTTGTTCAATATAGTTCTTTAATTCAGACTCATCTTCAAAAGCTTCGATTAGTGGTCTTTTTTTGAAAGAATACTTTAATCTGTTGGTAAGTGAAGTTATACTCATTTTTATATAAACCGAAACACCATTTTTATTGATAATTTCCATATTGTCAAAACTGCAAGGAGTTCCTCCACCTGTTGAAATTACTGCATTATTATTTTCATTTAAAATTTTAATTAAAATATCCCGTTCTATTTCTCTATATTTTTCCTCCCCATATTTTGAAAAAAAATCAAAAACACTAATGTTGTTCTGCTTTTCAAAAAATGTGTCTGTATCAATAAATTTACTTTGCAATAGTCTGGAGAGCTTTTTCCCTATAGTTGTTTTGCCACAACCCATAAAACCAACTAAAATAATATTCATAAAATAATAATTCTAAAAAAAACAATTTACAAATCATTCTTATTTATAAATTTGAAAATTAATAAAATATTTTAAATAAATTTTAATTATATCAATTATGAATAAAAAACATTTATTATTAATTTGTTTATGGCTTGTATTCGGATTTTACAACAGCCTTTATGCTCAAGTAACATGTAAAGATATTACAAATGAAGATATTTGGAAGAGTGGAAAGTTTTTCCCTAAAACATATTCAGATGCTATTCCACTTAAAGATGGAGAACATTATTTGGTTAGCGAAGACGATGGCTTGATTATATATTCTTATAAAACCGGAACCAAATCAGGCACCTTGGTTGAAGCTGACAAACTAATACCTGAAGGACAAACCAAAAGTATTTCAATTGGCGATTTCGATTTAAATGCCGATGAAACAAAGGTTCTTTTTGCTTCTGAAACCGAATATATTTACCGTCATTCATCAAAATCTAACTATTATGTTTGGGATATTAAGACACAAAAACTAACAGCTCTTTCAAAAGGTGGAAAACAACGTTTAGCAAGCTTTTCTCCTAATGGAAATATGGTTGGTTTTGTAAGAGATAATAATCTTTTCATCAAAGATCTTACTTCAGGCAAAGAAAGCCAGATTACAAAAGATGGGTTACAAAACAATATAATCAATGGGACTACAGACTGGGTTTACGAAGAGGAGTTTGGTTTTACAAGAGCTTTTTTCTGGTCTCCTGATGGTTTAAAAATTGCATATTACAAATTTGATGAAAGTAAAGTGAAACAGTTTACAATTTCTAACTACGGAAACCTTTATCCAGAACAATATCAATATAAATATCCTAAAGCTGGCGAAGATAATTCCATTGTTAATATTTATGTTTTTAATATTTCCACAAGCGTTTCAAAAATGATGGATATTGGTTCTGAAACCAATCAGTATATTCCAAGAATTAAATGGACAAACAACAATAACCTGCTTGCAATTGAGAGACTAAATCGTTTACAAAACAAATTTGAAATTTTAATATGCAATGCAATAGACGGAAAAAATACTGTATTAACCAGTGAAACTGACAAATCAAAATACAAAGACAATAATAAAGTTTCAAATTCAGAAACCAATAATGTCTTATATACTGAAGAGAACAAATTTTATGTTGAAATAACAGATGATCTGACATTTACTAAAGAAAATAACTTCATTATTACTAGTGAAAAAGATGGATACAACCAGATTTATTATTACGATTCAAAAGGAAAACTTATTAATCAGGTTACGAAGGGCAATTGGGATGTAACAAGTTTTCTAGGATATGATGAGAAAACAAAAACAATTTATTATATATCTTCAGAAGAATCTCCTATAAACAGAACTTTATATTCAATTAAAATTGATGGTAAAGGTAAAAAGAAACTTTCTTCAAAAACAGGAACAAATGATGCAAAATTTAGTGCTAATTACACCTACTTTATAAACACCTATTCTGATGCCAACACACCCCATTATGTCTCCATTAATAATGGGATAGATGGAAAAGAGATTAATGTACTTGAAAATAACTCCAAACTAATTGAATTGCTTAAAGAATATTGTTTTGCAAAGCAAGAATTCTTTTCGTTTAAAACATCCGAGAACATTGAACTCAATGCAAGTATTATAAAACCTGTTAATTTTGATCCAAAAAAGAAATATCCAGTTTTAATGCATGTGTATGGAGGCCCAGGCTCTCAAACTGTTCAAAACAAATGGGGTTATTATGATTTTGTATGGTATCAAATGCTTGCTCAAAAAGGGTACATTATTGTATCCGTTGACAATAGAGGAACAGGTGCAAGAGGAGAAGCATTTAAAAAATGCACCTATCTTCAAATGGGTAAATATGAAACCATTGATCAGATAGAAGGAGCTAAATATCTTGGAACTTTAAATTATGTTGATAAAGATCGTATAGGTATCTGGGGTTGGAGTTATGGTGGTTTTATGTCAACTTTATGTATGACTAAAGGAGCAGATTATTTTAAAATGGGTATTGCTGTTGCCCCTGTTACTAACTGGAGATATTATGACAATATTTATACAGAAAGATTTATGAGAACCCCGCAGGAAAACCCATCTGGCTACGATGATAATTCACCCATTAATCATGTTGATAAACTAAAAGGTAAATATTTGTTGGTACATGGCTTATCTGATGACAATGTTCACGTTCAAAATTCAATGGATTTAATAACTGCATTGGTAAATAAAAACAAACAATTTGAAATGCAATTTTATCCTAACAAGAATCATGGTATTTATGGTGGATACACACGACTGCATTTATATAACAGAATGACGGATTTTATCCTCCGCAATTTATAATACAAAGGGGGTTTAGCCCCTTTTTTAATGAATTTATAATTTTAATATTATGGCTTCCAATTCTAAAAGAATTCTAAAACGCATCTTTAAGTATTTTATTGAAGGTTTGGTGCTTATAGCTCCAATTACCATTACAGTCTATGCAATAGTTAAGATTTTTGAAATAGTTGATGGGATATTACCATTCAAGATACCTGGTCTTGGTCTGCTTGTTATTTTGTTAATTATAACGTTAATGGGTGTTTTGGGTTCTACTATTATTGCAAAACCTTTATTTGCATATTATAACAGACTACTTGATAAAATACCTCTAATAAAAATATTATATTCGTCAATTAAAGATCTGATGTCAGCATTTGTTGGGCAGAAGAAAAAATTCACAGAACCAGTATTGGTAAGAATGAGTAAAGACAGTGAAATTGAAAAGCTTGGGTTTCTCACACAAAAAGACTTAACAATACTTGGAGTTGATAAAGGCAAAGTAGCAGTGTATTTTCCGCATTCTTATAACTTTTCGGGTAATTTATTTATTGTGCCAATTGAAAATGTAAAACCTGTGAATGCCTCCCCTACAGAAATTATGAAATTTATCGTTTCTGGAGGAGTCACAGAGCTAGGCGAAACTAAAAAAGAAAATGAAGTTAAAACAGATTAATTTTTGTGGATTTGTAAATTTATTTAACTTTATCGCTTTTTAAATTATATTTAAACAATTATTAATAATCTTTAACTATCCAACATTTAAATTTATGATTTGGAGATTTTTATTCATTTTAACCTTAACTACTGCTTACATTGTGTCATTTGATAACGTTTGTATTGCCCAAACTTCATCAAAAACTATAGATTACAAACGTATTCCGCAAAAAAAAGTTAGAAAATTATTGAAACGCATTGAACAATTTGGGATAAAGGATTTAAGTGATTTGAATGCTAAATGTTATGATTCGGATGACTCTTCAACATATTGCGTTCAAACAGATTCACACATTATTAAAGAAAATATTATTAATGTATGGAACAAAATGATGAAATTAAATTTATGTGAAGAATTTAGTGGCAGATTGGTTAGTTTAGGAATGATGTACTCAAAAAAACTGAATCAAATATTCTATAAAGACGATAAATTTGTTGGTATTGAAGAAGGACAGGTTTTTTATCTGAATCTTAAATTACTTGGAGGGATTAAAAACCTGGGTGTTGGATTGGAAGTTACAAGAATTGATAAAGATAAAAAATCAATTAAATTTTGTTATTTAAACCATGGAACCTCAGAAGGAACCCAAGAAATCAGACTTACAGAAACAACAGATGGTTATTCAATAATTACTCAGGAAACCCGTTATAAGAGTAAATCTAAATTCAGAGACAAAAGGCTATACCCAGGATTTCATCGTAAATTTGTAAACGAACTTCACGAAAACCTCACAAAACTGATAGTTGGTTGATTACTTATTTTCAATCGTTAAATATAAAATAGCATTCTGTTTCAATGTCCACATTTTAAATTACAAATTTCCAATTTCAATATTATTGTATATAATCTGGTATCAAAAAGCCTTTATAAAGAAATTTGACTTAATATTATTTGCTAAATTTTGATAACTTTGCAACCAAAAAAACATAATTAGGAAAATGTTTTATTCATCACTATTACCTGGTATTTTATAATCCTTATTTATCTTTCATCTAATTATCTGTATTGAAACCCATACTCGAAATACAAAATATCTCAAAAAAATTCCGCATTGGTGGAGATAGCGGAGGATACAAAACGTTAAGGGACAACTTATTTCCAAAAGACAGAAAAAAAAAGGACAAAACCGAGTTTTGGGCACTACAGGATGTTTCTTTCGATGTTTTTCCTGGTGATACCATTGGCATTATTGGCAAAAACGGTGCAGGCAAATCTACCTTACTGAAGATCCTCAGCCGTATTACCCCTCCTACCAAAGGAAAAATTATCTGTAGGGGACGTATTGCTAGTTTACTGGAAGTAGGTACCGGTTTTCACGGAGAACTCTCGGGCAAGGAAAACATTTATCTCAATGGCTCCATATTAGGTTTAAAGAAAACAGAAATAAATAAAAAGTTTGATGAAATAGTTGACTTTTCTGGTGTTGAAAAATTTCTGGATACCCAATTAAAACATTACAGCAGTGGAATGCAACTAAGATTAGCATTTGCTGTTGCAGCACATCTTGAGCCGGAAATCCTCATTATTGATGAGGTATTGGCTGTGGGGGATGCGGAGTTTCAGAGAAAGTGTTTGGGAAAAATGGAAGAAGTTGGAAATAGTGGAAGGACAATTATATTTGTCAGTCATAATTTGCCTCAATTACAATCTATTTGCAAGCAAGGAATACTTTTGGAACATGGCAGTATTAAATTTAATGGTAAAACAAACAAAACTATTACTGAATATTTAAGGGCGAAAAATGCTGAAGGGGTAATAGATGTTATTAATATGCCAAAAGTGATTAAAAGTGATTTATTTCAAATAAGCTCTTTTCGTTTTAAAAAGAATAAAGATTTTTTTGAACAAGAAAATATAGAAATGATTATTTGTTTTATAGTTACGGGAGTTATCAATGAGTTAAATATTGGTTTCTCCTTATCTGATTTGTCCAATAATTTATTAATTGAATGTAGGTCATCAGGAACCTATCCTTCATATGATGTTAAACCTGGTGAATACGAGATAGCATTACAAATTAAACCCCAATTAAAAAATGGAGTTTATTATTTAAGTTTAGGCGCAAACTGTAGCAGTGGCAACCTTGAATACATACCACATGTAGCCGAAATTGAAATTCTTCCAACTCTCACGAATATTGAACTATGGAAAAACAACTCAAATGGCTTGTTAATAACTAATTCTACCTGGTCTATTAATCAAACAAAATGAAACTATTAACAAAAATATTGCTGAATTTTAAAGCTTTAAGGGAATTGCTATATTTAAAAAGAAATGAAATGATTCAACGTGAGATAAAATTATCTCACGAATACAATGGTATTTATAAGGAATATGATAGTGATAATTTCTCAGGATCATCAAAAATTGGAAATTACTCTTATATTAACAATAGTCCTTTGATTGCAAATTGTGAAATAGGAAAATTTTGTTCTATCGCCCCCAATGTTATTGTGGGAATTGGAGACCATCCAATTAATTATGTGAGCACAAGCCCTATATTTTACTCTGCTATTGCAGTATGTGGGAAATCTTTTGCCACTAAAAACCATTTTGCAGAAACAATGCCAGTAATTGTAAAAAATGATGTTTGGATAGGAGCAAATGTGTATATAAAAAATGGAGTTACAGTTGGAAACGGTGCAATCATTGCAGCAGGAGCAATAGTAGTAAAAGATGTTCCAGATTATGCTATTGTTGGTGGAGTTCCAGCTAAAATATTAAAATACAGATTTGAAAAAAATCAAATTGATAAATTACTTGAAATAAAATGGTGGGACTGGCCAGAAGATAAACTTATACTAGCCCAGCCTCACTTTGTTAATGAAGATATAGATGAATTTATAGAATGGAGTATGAAAACAATGGATACACCTAGCTAAAAAACTTAAATTTCTGTTACAAAACTGTTTTTTTAATGATAAAAAGAATTCACAAATCAATACTTAGACGAGCAAAAAATATTAATACTATATTTTTAAAACTAAATTGGGTTTTTAAGAAATGGTTATCTTTTGAGCATAAAGAAATTGTTAGGGAAGTTTCAGTTATTATTGTTGGTCGCAATGATAACTATGGTGGTGATTTTAGTAAACGGCTGCAAGTTACTTTTGATTGGAATCTTAAGCATTTTCCAAATTCTGAAATTATTTATATAGAATGGAATCAAATTAAAAATAGAAAAAGTGATTGTGAATGGATAAGTAAACGATATTCCAATGCCAGATGTTATATTGTTTCTGAAGAAATCCACAAGTGTAATTCATCAATTCCAGACAAAATGCCTGTAATGGAATATTTTGCAAAAAATATTGGAATCAGAAAATCAAAAAACGATTGGTTGCTAATGATTAACGCTGATGTTTTCCTTGGAAATGATTTTATTGGCAATATGCATAAGCTTAATAATAACACAGTTTATGCTTCTCATTATATTGGAATAAAATGGAATGGGGAAGAAATAAATGACAAGATTATTAAAAATAAAAAAATCAGAGTTGTCAACTTTGCAGCTCCTTTTTCTTTGGGCTCAGTGGTTGGAAATTTAATTTTAACGCATAAAAAAAACTGGCTCTTGGCTACTGGATATGATGAAAGACTTACTAATGTCAGGGCAGGTGTTGACACAAATGGGCTAAATCAATTACTTAACTTAGGTTTAAGAAAACAAGTTATTGGGCATCATTACCATTTAGACCATACCGAATCTATTATTCATGGAAGCAATGTAACACATGGAAATCATGCATTTAATAATATACCTTACAAAAACCCTGATAATTGGGGATTTTTAGATTATAAAGAAATTGAAATTGGCGAAAGAATATGGCGGTTAGAAAAAATTTAGTTTTAGGAGGAAGCGGAACTATTGGCTCTGCTTTATGCAATCATTTGATTGCAATTGGTGAAGAGGTTATAAACCTCGATATTAAAGAAGGTTTCGATCTTCGTATAATGGATATTGACAATTATATGAATGTTGATTATGTTTGGTTTCTTGCATGGGATGTTGGAGGAGCAAAATATCTTTACAATACAGAACATCAAATAGAAATACTTAAAAATAATACTGGTATTTGTCGTCATGTTTTTCATTTTATTGAAAAATATAAAATTCCATTTATATTTGCATCTAGTCAACTAGCAAATACGGATAACAGTTATGGGATAACTAAGCTTCTTGGTGAATTATGGACACAACAATTAGGTGGAAAAACTGTTCGTTTCTGGAATGTTTATGGGTGGGAAAATCCTTCTGAAAAATCACATGTAATTCCAGATTTGATTATAAAAGCACTAACCGAAGAAAAAATAACCCTTATCACCAATGGACTTGAAGAAAGACAATTTATTTATATTGAAGATTGTGTTAGAAATCTGATGAAAATAAGAGATAGTAAATTAAATCTTTTTCACCTGACAAATGGTAATTGGATGCATATTAAAGATATTGCAAATAATATTGCCAACAAACTTAATGTCCCTTTAATTGTGGGTAATGATCAAGGATACTCCTATAAAGTTGATCCTGATATTACTTATAAAATATTTGATTTTAAAGTTTCAATTGAGACTGGTATTGATATTTTAATTAAAAAAGCAAAAGACTACTTAGCTTCAAAAAATGGTTGTTAAATTTATTAATTATTTACGTTTTAAACGATGGTATTTTCTTGGCAGGTTTAAAATAAGAAAAAAAATCAAAAGAGCTGCTAAAAAAGGAATTATTAAAGTATTACTTGGAAGTGCTGATACCAATTATGAAAATTGGATATCTACTGATTTGCCTCATTTTAATATTACCAAAGCTTCAGATTGGAATTTTTTTTTCAACAAAGTTAAGATTAATAATCTTTTAGCCGAGCATGTATTAGAACATCTCATTAAATCGGATGTTGATATTGTAATCAGATTAGCTTATCAATATTTATCTAAGGGAGGTTGTTTTAGAATTGCTGTACCTGATGCTTGGCATCCCAATCCTGAATATGTGAAAAGAGAATCAGATACCTCAAATTACTATCCACCTCCACATAATCATAAAAGTTTTTGGAACATAAAATCGCTTTCAGATCTTTTGATTTCAGCAGGGTTTACAGTTGAATATCTAGAATATTGTAATGCAAAAAGAGAAATAATACCTTCAGGATTTGATTTTAATAATGGACCAATAAATAGAAGTATATCAAAAGGATTTAAATGTGAAATGGATAATTATTCCTCTTTGATAATTGATGCAAAAAAAATAAATATAACCTAAGTGCTGGCTAATAAGTTTATATAATAATAAAAAGCCTACCTAACAAATCAGGTGAGGCTTTCTGATCGATACAATTACATTGTTAATAGATTTATGGTACTCCTTTCAATTTCAGTTCTCATCATAACAATTATTCATGCCTGGTATTTCACTACTAATCATGAATTAATATTTACAATCTATTCTTAATTTCACATTCTAACAAATTGCCTTACAGGTTATTTCCATTAACAAATATAAAATCAAGGCAATTTTTCTTAAATCGGGTAGGTTTTTACCTTAAATCGGAGTGATTTGATGTCAAGTCAGGTTGATTTGATGTCAAATCGGGTTGGTTTTACCTTAAATCGGAGTGATTTTACCTAAAGTCAGGTTGATTTGATGTCAAATAGGGTTGGTTTGATGTCAAATCGGGTTGATTTTACCCTAAATCGGAGTGATTTTACCTAAAGTCAGGGTGATTTAAGGTAAAATCGGGTTGGTTTTACCTTAAATCGGATTGATTTGATGTAAAGTCAGGGTGATTTGATATCAAATCGGGTTGGAATGACATCAAATCAAGTTGGTTTGACATCAAATCGAGTTGGTTTGATATAAAGTCAGGTTGATTTGATGTCAAATCGGGTTGATTTTATCAAAAGTCAAGATGATTTATTCTCATATTGGGTTGGAATGGAAAAATTTTACCCAAATCAACTTTTAATAATTCTTGGGACTTTGTAGTCAAATATTTCTTGCCACAAATCCACTAATTCAAAAACTTGAAAACTGGGAAACCAATAAATAATAAACCTCAAATATTGTTTATAATATTAAAAAGTCAAAATAATTAATTTTTATAGATACAATTAAATAATTTGTATCTTTAGCTACTGAATTATGCTATTGTTTCAATATTATACTTAAACAATAATCTATTTTAGAACAACATTTATAATCTTAAGACCAACTTAAAATTAAACATTATGGCCGAAGAAGACAAAACCCAATTGTATGGTGACAATTTAAATAACAAAACCGGAATTTACAACACTTCCGGCAACAATAAAACAGAAGTTTATTCCACGCAGGAAAACAAAAGCCTAAAAACATCGCAGGGCATTAGCGTAGGTGATAAAATAAGTCTCAAAGAAAAAGAATACACTGTAAAAAAAATAATATCTGAAGGAACAGGTGAAGCAAATGTTTATCAGATTGACGATAATTCAGGTAATAAACTTGCACTAAAGTTATATTATGAATTTAAATCCGAAACAGAAGAACCCAATGGTATTGCTCTCGAAAGAATTCAGAAACTAAACGATCCGGATATACTAAGATTAATTGATTTTGGTATTGGTACTGATAAGTATAATAGCAAAAATTGTTTTGAGATTTCAGATTATGCCGTAGGAGGCAATATACTTGAAGTTGCTGATTTTAAAAAAAAATATTCGCCGAAGTTTGTTGAAGAGAATGTTATTCCACAAATATATTTGGCTATTACCAAACTCCATGAATATAAAATATATCATTGCGATTTGAAACCAGGCAACATTCTTTACAAAGATCAGGAACAAACCGATATTATTATAGGAGACTATGGATCAGCAAAAGCATATGATTTGAAATCGGAAAAAGGTCTGCGAAAATCTACAACAATTAAAGGTACTGAGTTCTACTTACCACCCGAACAGGCAAGAGGTATTGTCTCGGAAAAGAATGATTATTATTCATTTGGAATGGTTTTGCTTCATCTGATTTATCCTGAATCTCTCACATCTGACAGTATCTGTAGAGAAATAGATAAAGACAAATTCGAACAAATCGTTGAAAGACAATACAATCTTAAACCGGTGATTGATTTTAATCCCAGAATGAAGCGATTAAATGTTCTAATTGAAGGTCTTACGCTGGTTAATCATATTAATCGTTGGGGGGCTGAAGAAATAGAAAAATGGTTAAAAGGGGAAAATATACAGGTTTCTTATCGAACAAAAGGTGCTTCAGATGTAAAACCTTTAATAATTGGACCTGCAGAAATTTCAAATGCTGAAGAATTTATTTCTTACATAGAATCGAAACAGACCTGGTTTCAGGATCTTTTTGAGGATCCTGAAGTATTTAAATATATCAGAGACTGGCTTGATAATTATATCGGAATACCCGACCGCAAAAGATTTGAGAAAGTTGTTAGCATTTATAAGTTGTCTGGAAAGCTTATTTTACAAGTAGCAATAACTTTATTCCTTCTCCCACAAAGACCATTGAAAATTGATGAGATGGAGTTTGACTTTTTTAACACCAATAATTTATCAAAAACAATTTCTGATTTTATAGCAAAAATCGATAGTATTTATAAGTTTACTACTATTGAAATTCTTACAAAGTATTTTTTTCAACTTGAATACTCCCTTAAAGCAATGCATTATCAGAATCCGGAAAACCAAACCATCCTCGCTCTTCTGAGTAAATTATACAACCCTCTTTCCTCTAAAACTAAACTTACAGAGGAATTCGACTTTAAAACCTTCTTACCCGCTCATATTATTCCAGCAAAAGGTCAACATAATTATGAATACATGATATGGGTTTTCAATGCATTTAATAAAGTAAGACCCTATCCTGATAATAACAATAAGCCTATTGAGCTTGCTGAAGATCTCACCGTATTCTACCTGAAAAATAAAAAACTCTATGATGATAAATATCATACTTTTGAAAGAAATGCATTACTGAAAAGCTTTAATTTGAATGGTTTTGCAAACACCTCATTATCTGAACTGGTTGGCAATACGCTTTCTAAATATGCAGAATCCGTAGTAAATATCGATTATATTTCTTTTGACAAGATATGTAATGTTCATTATTCCATTATCAGTGTGCTCAACAGCTATCTTAAAGTTTTTGGTATTGATGAAATTATTTCTTTTAATGAAAAAAAAGGATTTATTTATGCAGAACAAAATAAAGGGTCTGCAAATAAAGCAGCAAAAGCATTTATTGAATACATCAAAAACGAACACAGAGAAGCAAGCTTCTCGCCAGAATCTATAGAAAGCATCAAAGCAAACTTCATTAAAGAACATAAGAAATTCAATCTTATGAATAATGTTGTAACTGTTGTTGCAACAATTCTTATTGTTATTATGTTAATTGCGATAATTCTAAGACTCGCAAGCTAGCTTTTTTTAATACTATCAAAAGATTTAATTTATGAGTGGCCCCAAAGTTATAGTATATAAAATGAACGCTTTCGATGGCAGACTGAACGAATTTATGCGAAAACAAGCTCAGTTGGCACAAATGTGCATCGAAATGCAAGAAGCAGAAATAAGTGATGAAACTTTTAACATCCATTTCAATTGCAAAGAAAGCTATGATAAAATAAAGACTGAAATTCAAAAAGCTTTAACAAGCATGGTTTTTGATTACAAAGGAACTATTGATAAAAAAACATACGATTCGATTGACAATCAAATAAAGGAGAGAACTCAAAAATTAAATGAGGTTATCAATAAAAGCGAAACAATACTTTCTGAATACAATAGCAAGCAGAAAGACTATAAGTCTTTCTTAGATTATAATTTATTTGTACAGAATGCGCAGAATTCTCTTGAAAAATTCAAAACAGATACTAATGAAAACCTAAATACTAATTTTGCAAAACAAAATGCTGTTTTGGTAGAAGAAGCAAAAAAGAAATACGGAACCATCGTTTATGAAAAAGCAAGCAAAGAATTTACCTGGGGTTTCGACAAAATCGTTGAGAAAGAAAAAAATATGGTTGTCAATCACCTGATTGAAAAAGAAAACCTCATCAGAGACATAAGGCAGGAATTAATGGATAAAGTAATTGATACTGATACTAAACAAAAAATTACCGCTACCATTAAAAAGAAAGTTGTAAAACCTTCAGAGGAAATCAATACTATTACCTTAAAAATTGAAATACTGATAAACAATTGTAACGAAAAAACTATCAGCAATAATTACAGTAAACAATTCAACAAGCTCAAACAAAGCGAAAGTATGAACGATTTGTTTTTTTATCAGGAACTACACGACAGGATTTTGGAAAATGAAACAAGTCGAAGGCATAAGCTAATTGTGAATGATATTATTGCTCATCTTAATTCTTCCAGTATTGATATTTCACTGAATCAGGATAAAAAATTAATGCTTCAGAAAGCCATAAACTTATTGAACAATGCTAAGATCAGCGAAAAAGAAGCAAACTGTCTGAAAAAAGAAACTGAATTGTTTTTTATAAGAAACAGAAAAGCAGCAGAAGATCGAGAAATAAAAAAGAAAGAACAACTTTTTGTAAAAAGCCAGATCATTATGAATTTCGAAAATCTCGGTTATGAGGTGATGGATGACCTGAAAGTAATAGATTTCGAAAAAGAAGATGATTTTTATTTGAAAGCCCCCGGACAAGAAAACTTACTTAATATAAAATTCAAAGAAGATGGTTCTTTCAGATATGTTTTTGAAATACCTGAAAAAAAAGAAGAACTAAGTGTTGATGAACAAAAATTGAAGCTGCACGAAATGCAAACAACCTGTGATGATTTTGTTGCAATACTCAATGATCTTAAACAAATGGGGGTAAACGTAGAAGTTAAAAGTGACAAGCCAATTGAATTAAATTCGATGATCACCATCCCTGAAGTAATAAGTACAAAATTAAAGACCCAAAAATCACAAACCCAACGCAAACAACAATTAAAAAAACTATACTTAGAATAATATGGAAACAAAAAACATTTTTCCTGCATGGTTACAGGAATTTAAGCGTTTTCAAGCCTTAAAATCGCAGCTTTTTCTCTTTGGCAACATTTACGATTGCTATTACTTTCCTGTCAACTATAAAGAAGCAAAAGACGAGTCGGAATTGAAATATGCAAAATTTAATGATATTAAAGAATTATTACAAAAATACCTCCTTTTACAGGATTTCGAAGTAGTGAGTTATTTTGATGTAATTGATGGGATCAGTTTAACTTCTTCTGACCCCAAAATTAATATTGATAATGTTTGTACTTCATTACAATTAAAAAACAGAGATGCAGAAGCCTATCTAAAGAATGCAAAAGCTAAAAAACTCGACGATGCAGTAGCATTTTATCGGGAACTAATGAGCAATACCAACAAACTTACGGCATGTATCATTAATTTTGCTTCACGTTTTACTTCCAATCCCAATGCATTGGAAGAAACAATAAAACCTACCTACCTAAAAATGGTAAAAGCTGCACAGGAATCTTATGCTTTTTCAAATAAAGAAGGAATGCGTAATATTATAGTATTTATTTGTGACAAATTGAATGATGTACCAGCATGGATGTTAATAGAAAATCCTTTAACAAAAGAAATAAACATTTCGAAACCCGGTAGAGAAGAACGAGAACGCTTCTTTTTTCAACGCAATGCATTGTTTTATTCAGAAGGGCAGGAACCCAATCTAAAAGAAATTGGAAAAATTTTTCCAGACCTCACCGAAGGCTTCCCTAACAGGGAGCTGGAAAACCTGATAACTATTTCGAAGCAAGAAAAGATTCATATGAATAAGATGAAAGAAATTATCGAACTTTTCAAATATGGATTGAGAGAAAACCCTTGGGAAAAGCTTGATTATGCTAAGGTTGAAGAGGCAGCTGATGAACTTCGCAAAAGAGTATTGGGACAGGAAAAAGCAATTGAAAAAGCTGTTGAAATTGTTCGTCGTTCGAAACTGGGCCTGGATTCAATTGACAAGACCCGTCCTTCCAATAAACCAAAAGGTGTATTATTCTTTGCAGGTCCGACAGGAACTGGTAAAACAGAGTTGGCCAAATCGATTGCTGAGTTGATTTTCAGTGATGAAGATGCAATGATACGATTTGACATGAGTGAATATAATGACAGTAATTCGGATGTAAAACTGATTGGGAGCCCTCCAGGATATGTAGGTTACGAAGCCGGTGGACAACTTACTGATGCAATCCGAAAAAAACCCTTTAGTATTTTATTATTTGATGAAATAGAAAAAGCCCATCCAAAAGTATTCGATAAATTCCTGCAAATATTGGACGATGGACGGCTCACAGACGGGAAAGGCGAAACAGTTTATTTTTCTCAATCACTTATAGTATTCACCTCAAACCTGGGAATGTTCAAAGATGATGGTTCCGGAAAAAGGACACAATATGTACTATACAGTGATGATTATAAAACCATTGAAAAGAAAATTAAAGACGAAATAAAAACATTTTTCGGAAGCACCTTGAATCGCCCTGAAATCTTTAATCGTTTTGGAGACAACTTTGTAGTTTTCGATTATATCAGACCCGATATTGCTGCAAAAATAATTGTTAAAAACCTGAATGTTATCAAGACAAATCTTAAAAAAATCAAAAACATTGATTTTGCATATACCAATGAATTTATTGCTGAATTTTTCAAACAATGTGCAGATGACAACCTTGAAATGGGAGGTAGAGGAATTGTAAACAGAATTGAAACCCATATTAAAAATGGTCTTACCAACTTTATGTTTGAGAGTCGTAAGGTAGAAAATTGTACTATTTCTGTAAAAGTTGTTAATTCAAAAATAGTATTTGAATGATCTTTCGGTTAAATAAAATACAATATCCGGTTTACAATCTTGGTCCAGGTAAACGATTAGGTATTTGGCTTCAGGGGTGCAGCATACATTGCAAAAATTGCATCAACAAATCCACATGGTCAAATAAACAAGGAAAACAAATGCATATTATTGATGTATATAATATAATTGAAATGATTTGTAAAAATTATGACGGCATCACCATCACTGGTGGCGAACCATTCGATCAATATCCCCAATTGATGGCATTTGCATACCTGATAAAAAGAAAAACAAAATTAAATATCATTTGTTTTAGCGGATACTATCTTGAAGAACTGGTACAGAAATTTCCCGACAAAGCATTTTTTAATTGTTTTAACTATATAATAGATGGCAGGTATGAAAAAGAACTTGTTTCTTCAAATTCGTTAAAAGGATCAGAAAACCAAAGTGTTTACAAATTCAAACACAATAAAGCAGTAAAAACTAACATTAACAATACAAAGAAAACCTGGTCATTAAACTTCGAAAATGAAACCATTTATATGGCAGGAATACCTGCACAAAAAGAAATGGAGACTGTTGCCAACAAAATGAAATTGAATGGTATTAATTTAAAATTAGTTTAATAAAGTATGTTTCAAATCATTTGTCCGACTTGTTCCAATAAAAATCTATTCGAAACAACTGAACAAAAACCTGTTGAGTGTTCTTTTTGTTTTACTTCTTTCACAGATTCAATAAAAATAGAGGAAATTGCTGAAGATAAGAAGTTGATTGGGTTAAGACTTATATACCAACAAAACTCAGAATCAGTATTGATTAATAATTGCAATTGCATCCTTGGACGCGAAAATATAGGTTCGCAATTACTTTCCAACATCAGGATAAATGGCAATCAGGTGATAAGTCGTAAACATTGTTCCATTAATTTAATTGATGGCAAATATTATATAAAAGACGAGGGTTCTCTTAATGGCACTTTTTATGGAGTGAGCAAAATAGATTGTTCCAAAGAAAACCATATTATAGAAAATAATAGTTTGATCTTCCTCGGAAAAGAAGCATTTCTGGTCCAATTCCAATATGAAGATACCAAAAAAGAGTCAGTTGATCAGCAATCAACTGATACACCTAAAGAAACTCCAAAACCAAAAAAGTACAGATGCAAAGAAGGATGTGGTTTTGAATCTGAATCTTATATGGACATATGCCCAAAGTGCATGTCGAACAATAGCATGGTTGCAATATATGAAAATTAAAATCCAATCATATGGTCTTTAATATTTGTGGGTTTACACATAAAGGTACTGGCATATACACTTCTAACGAAGACAATATGTTGATAAACGATACTCAGTTAAATGAAGGTGAGTTTTTACTATTCAACCAGCCCTCATGTGTATGTTTTATTTCAGATGGTGTTGGTGGCAGTAAAGCCGGAGACTTTGCTTCTGCATTTGTTTTGTCAAAAATAAAAGAACTAACAACTGAACAATTAAATGACTTAAACAATATACTATATAAAGTAAATGATAATTTGCTTGAAGTTTCGTTGAATGATGAAAACAAAAGAGGTTGTGCCTGCACCTTATCTGGTTTAATAGCTTTCGATGATTTCTTTGATTTTACTCATATCGGAGATTCTGAAATTTGGCTCTTACGCAATGATATGTTTATAAAGATATCAAAAGATGAAGTTGCAGATGAAGATAATGTTCTAAGTCCGATAACCAATTATTTCGGAGGAACAAAAAACAACCTTAAAATAAATACAGCATGGGAAAAGCCAGAATTATTTGCAAATGATGTTTTTCTTCTTTGTTCTGATGGATTGTTCAAATCATTAAATGTGAAATTGGTAAAACCTATCCTCTCTTCAACAAAGAGTTTGCAGGAAAAAGTGCTCAAACTTAAAGAAAACTGCCTGACACTTGGCTCTGATGATAATGTAACGGCTATTATCATTGAAATAATAAGTAATGAATAACCAGATGAACCGATTTACCAGAATTTCAAAAACACTCATATATTCTATGCTATTACTCATAAGTGTAAGTGTTGTTTGTTTTTTTGGTGATCAACCTGTTACTTTTATTGCTGCATACATTCCAATAGTGATAATTGCCTTACTTACCACTTATTTTATATTTGAGAAAAAAACCAGAGAAAAGCGGAAAACAATTAGAATTTTGAAATACCAAAAGGAAATTGCTAAAATTTTATCTGTTAATTATTCTCAAAATATGTTGATTTTGCAATTGCAAATTCAAAATGCAAAGCATAATTATATTTCAAGTACGATTATCAACAAACCGAATCAAATTCAAAGTGCAAAATATACAAAAAACAAAAGTATTGAAGTATATGTAAACCCAAAAAATCAACATGATATTGCTATTCCCGATTTATATGGAAGACAAGCTCCAAAGCCGTTGATAGATTATTTTGCAGTGGTTTTCTTTCCTGTTTTGTCGTTTTGTTTTGCCATACCTTTTCTTTTTATTATAATAAGTGAATCGGATCGTATTTTTCAAGATAGTGCATTTATAAAGACAATTAATAATCAGGGCAGTATTTGGGAAATATATTTCAAATCACCAAAAAAAACCTTCATTAATATTTACAACCCTTTTAAAAACGAGAAAATAATAACAATTAAAAATAAAAGAGACAAGGAGTTAAATAAACATACCAACTTTTTTATCAGTCAGCAAAAACAAAATGTTTTTGTTATTGGCACAGGTAATACTCCTGTATTTGATGTTTATAATGCAAACTCTTATGAGAAAACAACAGATATTAAAGCCTTCGAACAATCGCATAAAATACTAAACAAGGGTATAGCAACAATCGAACGGAGTCAGTTCTTTAGAAAATTCATAAAGGACGGGGTTATAAAAATTAGTACTAACGATAAGAAAGTATGTTACTTCAATATAACCCAAAATAAATTATATAATTCCGAAAAGGAAATACAAAAGTATTTCGATCAAATGGATTCTGCCTATATTAATAAACACCCGTATTCATTTGTTTTACCCTATATTCCAAACAGCTCCAATAAATTTCAATTATACAAAATTGAAACAATGAATAATAAAGGGATAAATGAATTAATCAAATTGGCAGGAGACAATAGTATCAGCGTTGATTCCATCAAAGAAAACAATAAAAATTTTTGCAAGTTTAACCCTCTTTTAGCTTTCTATGATTATTTTACAGAAGCCAAAATCATTTATTTTGATAGTTCTTTAGTAGTTATTGAACACATAACAGATATAAACAAAGATAGAGAAGAAATAATTTCAGGTTTTGACATCAATAGAAAGAAGCTATTTGCTATAGAACAAAAAGAATATCCAAATATTTCAAAAATGAAAGAGGATAAATATTTCCATAATTACTCTAAAAAACCAAAAACCGAAAGGGACAATGACAAACTTATAATTATTTTTGAAAAATATGGCGCTTTATGTATCAATTTAGGATCAGGCAATATTCTTTGGAAATACAAACCTGTCTTATAGATTCTCTTTGTTTATACATTTATAATATAAAATAATGAACAGGATTACCAGAAAAACAAAAATTCTCACTTATGCTATGCTAATATTGATTAGCGTAAGTTCATTTTGTTTTCTGGGAGACCAACCTATAGCCTATATTATTGCTTTAATTCCGATAGGATTAATTATTCTTTTCATCGCTTATTTTATTATTGAGAAAAGGACAAGAGAAACACGCAATATGATGAAAATTGCAAAATTCAGAAAAGAATATGCGAAAATTATTGCCGTTGATTATCATATTGATTTACTTATTATGCAATTAAAAATATCAAATGGCAAAATTGATTATACAACTAGCCTTATTATCAATAAACCTGATCAGGAAATGAGAAGAGCATTTTCAGAAGGCGAAAGCATTGAAGTATGGGTAAATCCAAAAAATCAACATGATATTACTATGATAAACATATACGAAAAATCTGTTGCCAGTCGTAATGTAAATTGGATAACAATTCTAGTAATATTTCTTAATATTTTTATTTTTACAATTAGTCCTATTGTTGATTATATAAATCCGAAAAAACAATTTCAGGATATTGCTGTAATTAATACTACTGACAAACCTGATATTATTTGGGAAATTCAATACAGTTCTCCTAAAAGTATCTATATTAAAATATACGATCCATTAAATGATAAGAAGATAAAAACAATTAAAGATAAAAAAGAAAAGGAATTTGATAACAATATAACTTTTTTTATCAGTCAGCAGAAAAAAAACGTGTTAATTGTTGGTACTGGAAGCACTCCTGTTTTTGATATTTATGATGCTTCTTCTTATAAAAAAATAGCTGATATCAAAAACTTTGAAAAATCAAATACAATTTTTAGCACAGGCATATCATCAATAAAACATATAACTTCTGACTATTGGTATAATAATGATGATATGATTGAACTAACAACCAATGATGCCAACAAGTGCTATTATAATATTCAGCAAGATAAATTTCTTTATTCAGAGAATGATTTTGAGAAACATATTGAGGATTTAGATTCATTTTTCATAGGACAACAAATGTTTGTATTTGCTCTTTCAAGCGTTTCAGATCATATAGACAAACGTCAACTCTACATTATTGAAACAAATGATAAAAAAGGCATAGAAACATTGAAAACGCATGAAGGGATAAACATATTAGATGTTGATAACTTTAATAACAATAAAAAATACAACCATTGCAACCTAATCCCACTTTGTAGTGATACTTTTTTTCTGCGAGGGAATATAATATACATAGATTCTACAATGGCAATAGTCCACCATGTAAATTCTGTTAACAAAAATGCAGAAGAACTAATAAGTGGTATACACAAAAGTGGAAAGCAGCTTTTCCGCATATATGAAGCTGATTACCCTAATTTGAAAGACATGAAGAAAGATGAACATAAACCACACAATCATATAATAAAAAGTACAAGAATAAGTAATAAAATTGTATTATTGTTTGGCAAATATGGCGCTTTGTGTGTTGATGTTAAATCCGGAAAGATAATTTGGAAATACGAACCATAAAAAACACCTAAAGTGAACAAAAGTTTGATGTTACTAAACTTAAATTGTATTAATATTTTAATTATCCAGAAACAGAATTAAAACAATATCTATGACAACTGATAATATAAAAAAAATAATTTTATTAATAGTTCTAATATTAGTATTTGGAATTATACAGTTATTTATTAAAAACAATATCATTGCCATTTCTTTATTGAGCTTGATGGTAATCGGTATTTTAATTTATCTGAAACGTTCAAATGCAACATCAATAAGACAAAAAAACAAAATAATCCAGCATGGCAAAAGAGTAAAGGCCCATATTTTATCTGTTAAAACGGTTAACCATAATTCAATTATCTTGTCTTTACTTGTTGAGCATCCGGAAAAGTTTTATGTTACAAGCTATATTACCAATTCTTATATGATGACAAGAGAGTCATATAAAAAAGATCAGCAGATAACTGTTTTTGTAAATCCTATTAATCAATATGAAGTAATTATTCCTGAAACAAAAAAAGAAACAAATCCTGCTCCAAAAACCGCTTTTTGGGGCGTATTTACAACAGTTGGCATTATTGCTCTTTCATTTGGAATACCATTGTTCGTTGCTTTATTCGACACTTCAGAAAGAGAATTTAAAGACATAACTATTATTCAAAGCAATAAGCAGGAATACATATGGGAAATTCGTTTCGAATCTCCAAAGAAGGTTTTTTTTAAAATATACAACCCCATTACTAATGAAAAAATCAAGTCCTTTAAAGACAAAAAAGACATAAAACTTGATCATTATACCAATTTCTTTATCAGTCAGCAAGAACTGAAAGTTTATATCATTGGAACAGGCAATACACCTGTTATTGATGTCTATGATGCAGTAACATTAGAAAAAGTTTCGGATATCGAAAAATTTGAACAATCAGATAAGATTCTTAGAAAAGGAATTGCTTCAATTCATTTTGAAACACCTAATAACAGGCTAACTAAAGATAATGTGATAACTATAACCACCAATGATGGAAATAAATGTTTCTACAATATTCAACAAAATGAATTCTATTATTCTGAAAAAGAATTAAAAGATTATTTTGAAGAATCAGATTATGCCCTATTGAGTAAGCAAATGTTTGTATTCGTGCAATCGAACATTCCAAATAGTGTTAATAAACATCAGCTTTATATTATTGAAACAAATAACAAAAAAGGGATTGAATATTTGCAAAGACATGCCGGTTCTATTAACCTGGATGTTGATTACTTTAATAAAAACAGGAAATATTCTTTTAAATACTGTAATCTTATACCACTTTGTCCTGAAAATTATTTTCTGGAAGGTAAGTTTCTATATTTCGATGCTTCCATTGCAATTATTCAACATGTCACTGCTATTAACGATACTGCTGATGAATTAATAACTGGTATCAATAAAAGCGGTAAGACTTTATTTGCTATAAATCAAAGTGATTATCCAAATATAAAAGACATGACCGAAAACAATCACAAACCGAACTACAACAACAAATTAAAGGTTATAAGGAACAGCAATAAAATTTATTTACTTTTTGATAAAAATGGAGCAATGTGTATGGATATAAATACAGGTAAAATTCTTTGGAAATACGAACCTTAAAAGACCATATTACTTTGTGTTAAGAGCAACTAGAGTTAAAATAAACAGATCAATAACTATTTAACAATTTATCCATTTAACAATCTCCTTTCTCATTCCAACAATAACATCAGGGTCAACACTATGCATGTTATTTTCATTATTATTCAAAGCAGTATTCAAAGCAATTTTATGATTATAATATTGCATCTCACTTTTTTTGGTTGTTTTGGCTGATGTATGAAATTCCTTTGCTTTAGTAGTTTGCATTAACTCTGCAATATTCTCTGCTCTCACTCCTCCACCCGGCATAATAACAATTCTATCTTTTGCCTTTTCAATTAACTTCGACAACAAATGTGCTCCTTTCACTGCATTTACCTCCAGTCCGGAAGTAAGTATCCTGTCGAAACCACATTCAATTATCACATCCAAAGTATAAAATGGTTCATTCACCATATCAAAAGCACGATGAAAAGTTGTTGATAATGGTTTTGCCAATTCAACCAATTCTTTACATCTTTTTTCATCAATACTCCCATCATCCTTTAGTATTCCAAATACAACACCGTGTACTCCAATTGTTTTGCATGTTTCAATATCCAGTTTCATTATTTCCAATTCCAGATTGGAGTACAGAAAATCACCCCCACGAGGTCTTATCATTACATTTATTGGAATATTTAATTTGCTTTTAGCTAACTTTATATTTCCATAAGAAGGAGTAGTGCCGCCTTCAGCATAATTTTCGCATAACTCAATTCTGTCGGCTCCGGCTTGCTCTGCAATTAAAGCAGATTCTAGTGTGAAAGTACAAACTTCCAGAATAATTTTCTCCTTACTCATATATATGAAGTTTCTTATTTTGGTTATATTAAGTGCTTTTGTAGCTGATATTTCTTGCCACTAAATCACCAAAGCACCAATATTCACTAAAAATAACAATTAAACAATATAACCATTAAACAATTTATAAATACTATTCCACAGAAATCTCATCCACAAACAACCATGCTGGCTCTCCTGCTCCCGGCATTCCTTCGGGAATTTTGCCAATATTCTCTGCTACAACTTTAATATATCTTGCTGATGTTTTATCAAATATCAATTCTATTGCTCTTCCTTGTTTTATTATTTCCTCTTTATTAAGGCTTTTTAGCTCCTTGTAGTTGGTACCATCCTTCGAAACAAACACTTTGATGCCCTTTGGTAAGTGAATCCAGCTATTTTCATCACCTAAAACATCAACAGTTATTTTGGTAAAACTTTCGGATTTATTCAGATCAATAACTGCTTCGAGGTTTTCTCCCAAAAAGCCAAGCCATTCCTTGCCATACCATGGAATAACACCTTTTATACCATCAACCAATGTAAAAGCACCTCCATTGTTATATTTTTCATGAGCTTGTTTTGTTAAGCTTATTCTTTTTCCACTTGCTTTGTTAACATAAAACTGTTGTTCAAAGATATTACTTTTTCTTGCATTGGTCTGAAAAAGAGCAGTTTTAACTTTTGTGTTTGTCAATATATAAAATGGACCGGTATATTTGTTAGAAAAAATGGTTGGATCGCTTCCATCTATGGTGTAATAAACGTCAGGATTGGGCATATCGGAAGAAATACTAACACTCACTCCATTTCCACTGGGAGTTTTACCGGAATTTATTACCAGATCAAACAATGCTTTCGAATAATTGATTTTATGAAAATCAAGATAAGAGAAATGATCTATAAGTCTTGGTTTAAAGGCTTCCCAACTACGATAATCCTTTGGTGTCCATAGAACTTCTGCCAATGCACACATTCTTGGGAAAATCATATATTCTACTTTATCCGTTGTGCCAATATATTCAGTCCATACATTTGCTTGTGCCCCTAAAATATATTTTTGTTCGTTAACAGATAATTCTGTTGGTGTCGGTTCATAAGAATAAACTTTTTCTACAGAAATATAACCTCCAATTGCAAGTGGCTCAAATTTAGGATTACCCTGATAATAATCAAAATAACAATGACTGCCAGGCGACATCACCACATAATGGTTTTGTTTGGCAGCAGCCACTCCTCCTTCTGTCCCTCTCCATGACATCACTGCTGCATTGGGTGCAAGCCCTCCTTCTAATATTTCATCCCAACCAATAATGTTTCTACCTTTTGAATTAACGAACTTTTCGATACGTTTTATAAAATAACTCTGTAGTTCTGCTTCATCTTTCAATCCTTCTTTTTTAATCAAAGCCTGACAATATGCACATTTCTTCCATTTTTCCTTCGGAACTTCATCCCCACCAATATGAATATATTTACCAGGGAATAAATCCATCACTTCGGTCAACACATCTTCCAGAAATTTGAAAGTTTCTTCTTTTGGACAAAAAACATCATCGAATACACCCCATAACTTTGATGCCTCAAATGGACCTCCGGTACATGAAAATTGAGGATAAGCACTTAATGCAGCCAAACAATGCCCGGGCATTTCTATTTCAGGAACAATAGTAATATGTCTGGCAGTGGCATAAGTAACAATTTCTTTAATATCGTTTTGAGTATAATATCCTCCATAACGAATAGTATCGTATTGATGCGGACTGTTGCGATAAGCACCAATCAATGTTCCATTTCTATATCCCCCTATTTCGGTTAATTTAGGGTACTTTTTAATTTCTATCCTCCAACCCTGATCATCGGTAAGATGCCAATGAAAAGTATTCATCTTATACAAAGCAAGGAAATCAATATATTTTTTAATAAAGGCTGTGGGGAAAAAATGTCGCGAAACATCCAGGTGCATACCTCTCCATGCATATCGTGGATAATCGGTAATTTTGTAACAAGGAATGTTGATTTTATTTTGCTTGGTAAGTGGAAGCAATTGTTTAATAGTTTGTAAGGCATAAAAGATACCTGAAGCATCCCCTTGTATCCTTATCTCCTCAGGTGAAATATTGAGAGAATAACCTTCAGCAGCCAAAGTTTTATTAACTTCAGGTTCCAGCCATATACAATTGCCTTTTTTGAAAGAAGAAACAACTTCTATTTTTGTTTTGAACCCATAATACTGAAATAAATATTCATTAAACAACTCGGCATCCATTTTACTTGTTTCGGTAGAATAAAAAATTATTGTTTTGTCCGACAACTCAAAATTACCCTCTGAATTCTTTACAGAAACAGGTTCCGGGATAAGGAAATAGTTTGATGCTTTAGCAATATTAACATGTATAAACAATATAGAAATTAATATTATAAATTTAAATCTGATTGATTTCATATCTAAGGCTTTTAAAATTGTTTTATAAACATCAAAATAAATGAAAATTAATCACTTTTTAAAAGAAATGTTGTTGATTAATTTAATGATAGTATGATAGGATAATAAGACAAGAGGATAATGAGATGATAGGATTACAAGATAATTGCTAAATTGAAAGTTACAAAACAGCGTAGTATTATTTCTTTTGGATTTGTTTACATTCCTTTAGCAAAAAAGAGCAAATCATGATTCTTAGAAAATGTATTTGTAATTGTGTTCAATCATAACTATTGGAGGGTTCTAAAATTAAGCTTCTCCCGCAGATTTCGCTAATTTTCGCAGCATAAAAAACACAACGCATTGAAAACCAATCTGCGAATATTTGCGAAATCAGCGGGAAACTATTTGTTTTTGAATTTTTAGAACTGCCCTATTATATTTTCTGCGCTAAAATACTGCCCAAAAATAGTTGCTAAACTTAAAAACCAATTGTAAATATTTTATATACATGCCTGCAAATACAAAGGCATACATTACCATCAACATTTCCATGGGAGAAATTATTAGGTTTATTGGATAAAACCTTAAAACAAATTTCCCGATCTCAAGTACCCTTGCCTCAATGCTTGAGACAATTGCCTCGAATCTCGGGACAAGGATTTTTTTCCTTGAGGCAAGGTTACCCGACCTTGAGGCAATTGCCCCGAACCTCGGGACAAGGATTTTTTTCCTTGAGGCAAGGTTACCCGACCTTGAGGCAATTGCCCCGAATCTCGGGACAAGGATTTTTTTCCTTGAGGCAAGGGTACCCGACCTTGAGGCTATTGCCCCGAACCTCGGGACAAGGATTTTTTTCCTTGAGGCAAGGGTACCCGACCTTGAGGCAATTGCCCCGAACCTTGGGACAAGGATTTTTTTCTCTGAGGCAAGGGTACTTTCCTTTCAGGCAAGTGTACCTGACTTTGGGGCAAGTGCCCCAAACTTTGAGGCAATTGCCCCAAGCTTCGAGGCAAGGATTCCTGACCTTGAGATAAAGAAATATATCTTCGAGTCAAGAATATCTATTAATGATTAAAAGGTATTTAAAAAGAGGCAAAGGATTTTTGGCTCAGGAGAAATCAGATATTATAATAAGTCCCTAAGCTATATTATTCATGGAAAAATCATTACTTTTACAAAAAAATGGCAGAAATAAACAAACATTAAATATCAATGTTAGTAATGATTTTATTTATTAATTGGTATCATTTTTTCAATGTAAATATTTAATGATTTCATGAAACAAAACATAAAATTTAATATCCTTTTCATTAATTAAAATATATAAAATAATTTTATGAAACATTTAAAATTTTATTTAGTCTAGTTTTGCATTTTATTAATAATTTCGTGTAATAAGAACAAAAATCCTTTATTAAATATTGTGACTCCTTCAAATAATTACTCTATTTACAAAGGTGATAGTATAATTATTAATGTCCAAGCAAATGATCCTGATGGACTAATAGAAAATATAGATTTTATTATTGACAATAATAATGTTTATCAAGCCAAAATTGAGCCATATAAATATGTATGGCACACAAACGATGCCAAAGGCGGCCAACATTCTATTAAAATCACTGCAACTGATAATGAAGGATCACATACTTCAAAAATGATTAATATTGAAATAAAAACTATTTCTCCAATAATACAAACATTACCAATTTCATTTATTGGAACAACTTATGCGACATTAAAAGGAAATGTTACCTCAACAGGAATTCCAGCTATTTATAATATGGGAGTATGCTGGAATACAAGTGGAAATCCAATAATTGAAGATAATAAAACAATATTAGCAGGTGATACTGGAACATATATTGGAGAATTAAAAGAACTTTTGTTGGGAACCAAATATTTTGTTAAAACATATGCTCGAAATATAGATACTATTGTTTATGGAGATGAAGTAAGTTTTTCAACCTATAATATTTATTACTCAGATTCTGGTTCATTTACTGATAATCGCGATTCTACCATATATAAATGGATTAAAATAGGAAATCAGATATGGATGGCAGAAAATTTAAAATATTTAGCTAGTAATATTCAAGCGTATGTCCCAAATTATTACGATCCTACTTATCCATGGAACTATACAGGACCTCGATACATAAGAGATATTCCTCTAGCAAGAGCTTCGGAATATTATCAAACATATGGTTGTCTTTATCATGATCAGACAAATCTTTGTCCAAATGGATGGCATATACCATCTAGCACAGAATTTTTAGAATTAATTAATTATGTTGGTGGAAAAGATGTTGCAGCTGGAGTTATGAAAGAATCAGGAACTGAACATTGGGATAGTCCAAATACAGGAGCAACCAATAAAACAAATTATACTGTATTAGGTGCAGGAAGCTTAAATAATAAATATAATGATAATTACACCGGACTAAAAACTCGTTGTGCTTTTTGGACTTCGGATTTGTATTTAGTCCGAATTCAATATGATTCTGAGGGTATTATAAATTTTGGCCCAGCTATCTATCCTGAAGACACATGGTGTTTTTATAGTATAAGATGTATTAAAGATTAAAGTATCCCTACTCAGCAAAGAATTGCACTTTTATTTTAATAAATATTTTCATTTGTTTTTTTATACCATTAGGTTATTTTTGTATTATTATAAAATTAAAATACATTTGTATGCATAAACAAAATTAAAAGATATGAAAAAAATCAGTATTCTTATCATTTTCACCCTTTTTTGTATTCATTTTGGTTTTACACAATTCCAGAATATAAGGTTGCAGAAAAACATAACCATTCCAAACAAAGGATCTTGGTCCGAATTTCAAGAGAAGACTAACGTTTCTCCAAGTCATAATCCTGATTTATTGAATGCACCTTTAACATCTGGTTTAAACTGGCAATATTCTGATGGATTTTCTATTGGTAATTATGTTAAAGTTTCTTCACAAAGTTTGAAAACAATTGCAGCATGGGGAACAAATGACCAACGGATTTCACTTTATGGAGACACAAATACACCTATTTGGGAGGTTCCTTTTACTATTACAGGAGGTGATGAGGTTATTGACATGACCGAAGACGGAGCTTATATTGCAAATGTAGTAAATGACCAGGTAGAAGTTTATGCATCTGGTTCTTCAACCCCAATTTGGTCAACTACTATTTCTTCTAGATATACAAAAGGTGTTCAGATAAGAAACGATGGTCAACAAGTATTTGTTGCTGCTGTCGATATGGGCACACAAGATTCTTCATTTATATACTGTTATAATATAGGACAGAATACACCAGTTTGGATTAAATCTTTTGCAGGAAATTACACTGCACTTGTTTTAAGTAAAAACGGAAATCGACTCCTTCTTGGAGAATATGGCGGAGGAAATAATAAGCTATTTGTATTAAACCCGGCAACTGGTAACCAAATATTTCAAACTGCTTTTAATGATCAATATCCACCAGCTATTTCTGACGATGGAAAATACATTGTAAGTGGAGACTTTAGTGGTCATGTCTTTCTATTAGAATACAATGAATCATCAGCAACTTATTATGAAAAATGGAATTATACTGTAAGCGGAACAAGTTCATGGGTTGCAGGCATGGGAATTTCTGGTGATGGAAGTACAATTGCTATCGGCACCTTAATCTTTACCTCTGGTGGTTATGATGGTGAATTGTATGTTTTCAATAATTATTCGCCTGTACCATTGTGGATTTACTCAAATATGGGGGATATGGTTCAATGTGTTGATCTTAATTATGATGGATCAATCATTGCGACAGCAGGATGGGGACCTATTGGTAATACCAAACCTGATCTAATGTTATTTCGTAAACAAAGCAATACACCCTATTTGACTATCAATACACCCGGATCAAATTTTTGTCTTGATCTTTCGGCAGATGGAAAACTTTGTGTTGCTGGTGGAAAAGCAGTTCATGCCAGAGAAATGGGGTATGGTGGTGTGTTATACAATATTAATTCCAATCTGGGCGGAGGGACTCTAAGTGGACTTGCTGTTAAATCAGGATCATCTGATTTGGCTGGTGCTAAGATTGAAATTATTGGTTTAGACAATTATTTTTGCTTTTCAAATGACACTTCTTCCTATATTCTCAAATACATTCCTGCAGGAACCTACACAACAAGGTATTCTGCTGTTGGCTATATTACTCAGAATAAAGAAGTGCAGATTATTTCAGATCAGATAACAAACCAGAATGTTACTCTTTTACCAACCGGCAATCCTCCAATAAACCTTACTGCAACCCAAGGTGCAACATCTAATGTAAAACTGAATTGGCAACCATCATCGGCAACTGGTATTACTGGTTATAAAATTTATCGCAAACAGTATTTATTTGATTTTTATCCTGAAACTCCTATTGGAACTGTGAGTGCAACCGACACAACATACATTGATAATACTGCCCTTCCACTTATACATTATTATTATGCTGTTACTGCGCAGTTAACCGGAAACATCCAAACACCATATACAAATGATGCTGAAGGATGGACTGCAACGGGTTTTATTACTAATGAAATATCTGCATGGGTTGGTTCAACACCCACTATTGATGGAGTGATCAGTCCTGGTGAATGGAATGATGCTTTTAAGATTGATATCTCTAATATGTTAGGTAGAAAAGATAATATTATCAGACCAGTAGGAAGCGTAATGGCATGGTTCAAAGTAAATGCTTCAAATAATTCGCTCTATGTAGCAGTAAATAATACCAACGACACCATATATGAAGATCATGATGAAATTGCATTATATATTGACGACAACAACGACGGTCTTTATCCAGCACCAGGTGACACCACTGAAGGAAATTATTGGGCTACACATTATGCATCAGGAGATGTAATCAAGTTTCGCCCAATTTATGGGACAGGAGGAGTAGGTAATACTATTTATCTTTCCAATCCTCAGATTAAGGTATCAAATGCAACTGGTCATTTAGTTTATGAATTTGTAATTCCACTTGGCTCTGCTTCTCACTGGCAAATAGGTTTTAACAATCAGAATCAGAGCGGTATTTTCATCTTTGCGCTCGATGATCCAACAAATTATGATGGATGGTGGCCATGCCTTAACCAGAATATATTTACAGCCGAAGGATATGGTATTATAACTTTCGGCGCCATTGACGGGACACCCCCACCACCAGAAAACATTGTTGTTGAAAACCCTGTTCCTCAGAATATCATGCTGAAATGGGATCAGCCAAATATTAGTGATTTTGATTATTTTAACATTTACTGGTCAATCAACAATGGTGCAAGCTTTGTTAAACTAGATAGTACTATAGGTGTGCAGTATTTTCTCACTGCACCTTCTAATGGAAATTATATGTTTTACATAACTACAGTTGACCGTGCAGGACATGAATCAACACCTTCAAATACTGTTAATGCAAATGTGAATACTGGTATCAAAGAACCATGGCAAACAAATGACATCCAAATGATTAAAATGGGACCAAATCCATTTAATCAACAACTTACTATTAATTTCAGGATAGGAAAGGAAGCCAATCTTGCTATCCTTATTTTTGATATAAATGGAAAATTGGTTAAAACACTTTATGATGCGAAAGTTTCCAATGGTGAGCACTCCATAGAATGGAATGGGAAAAATACTATAGGAAATGATCTGAACCCAGGAACTTATATAATTCAGTTCCAAACATCAAATAGAAATCCTTTGTCATTCAAGATTGTGAAAAGATAAAAATTAATACTTCGTTTACTCCCTGTCTGGTATTGACAATTACATCAAATTGTTAAAAACAACCAACAAAAATAGAGTAATGAACAAAATGCAAAGAGGCTACCCAAAAGGCAGCCTCTTTTCTTGTTTTATGTATTTTAATTGCAGACTTAGTGTTTATAATTTTGAACCAACAGCTACAAAATTATTTACCTTCTTTCTTACCCTTCTCAGCGAAGTCTTATATGCTTACTTTTGCATTTGCAGTCTTCGTCGTTAATCATTTTAATTATTATTATCTATAAATTATCTACCAAAGTTGGTGCTTTTAATGAATAATTTGTCTATTATTCAGGAAAATATTTGTAGATATCCTTTCTATGAAGGAAGCAAACAAAAAAGACTATATTATTTTCAATATTTAAGCCTATTCTGAAATCTTTTATTTTTATTCTGTAATAAGTTTTATAGCCTATTAATTTTTTTATATTAGCTATTTCTTTAGTATTACTGACAGATTCTACGTTATTGATTGCTTTATAAATCAGTAATAGTATGTTTTTGTCATTTATTTTTTTAATGTCTTTACTAAAACTGGATTTAAATTCAATTTTCACTTTTTTAATGTTTTTAAAATTGTGTCTTTAGAAACAGTTTTAGTTTTCATTCCACTTGAGATTGAGCGCCCTAATGCAAAATCTTCTTTTTCCTCTTCTGATAAAGTTTTTGCAACAGCTCCAAATCGTTTTGCTAAATCAATGAAAAATTTAACATCTATTTTATTAGGTATATCAATAATTAATGTCGTCATAGCCTTATAATTTTTTTTACAAATTTACAACAAATATCAAAAATTACCAAAAAAGCTAAACTTGATGAAGTCTTGCATGTTAACTTTTGCATTTGTAAACTTTGTCGTTTTATTAAAAAGGGTTTCTAAAAATTAGATTTTTTGAGGCAGACAAAATTTTAAAACCGGAGTTTACATTAGTAAATGAGGATTTTAATCCCGATTAATCGGGAGAAGTCCAACGAAGAAAAAGCAATTTTTAGAAGTCCCGTAAAGTTTTTTTAGAACCTATTTTAATAAACAATATTCATCTCTTTAAGTAAATAACCTGCTCCGGCATATTTATCCATAACAAAAAGACAATAGCGAATATCCAGAGTAACATTGCGGCATTCGTTTGAATCGTAAAACAAATCACTCATAGTTCCTTCCCAAACCCTGTCGAAATTAAGACCTATTAATTGTCCTTCTGCATTAAGAACCGGACTACCCGAATTGCCACCACTGGTATGATTTGTTGCTATAAATGAGGTATGCATTTTACCATTTTCACCATATACTCCATAATCTTTGTTATGGTATAATTCTTTTAATTTTGGAGATACCACATATTCACTGTTACCCGTTGCTTCTTTTTCAATGATGCCATCAAGCGTAGTATAATAGTTGTAATAAACACCATCTTTTGGCTCATATCCTTTAACTTTACCATAAGTAATACGGAGTGTTGAATTCGCATCCGGATAAAATACTTTATCCTTATCCATTTCGCGAATTACATTCATATAAATATTCATCAGGCTATCTACTTTTCCATTATAATAGGTATAATCAGGAACAACAGTAGTTATTATATGGTCATACAAACTATTTGCTAAAACAAAAGCTGGGTCTTTAAGTATGGTTTTGTATTTAGAACTGCTATATTCAGCAAGCAATTTATTCACCTTCTCTTCAGATACAAAAATTGATTTCTCAAAAACATAATCAGCATATTTTGTATAATCACCTTTATACTTTCCGTTTATTGTATTGTATATAGTAGGATAATTGTTTTTATCAAGATTTGCAAAATAGAGTTTAAGCATTTCTGCCAATAATTTTTTATCGGTTGGCGCATTGTAATTAACAAAAAAGGTTTTTGTTTGTGTTTTTAATGGCTCAATAAGCTTAGACAGGTTTTTATTTTTGTCTTCCATGCTTTTTGTCACCAAATTATTAAAACCATAAACAAATTTAACAATTTCTGCACCAAGTGCTGCCTCAAAAAAGCTTTCGTATATTAGATTTAAAGGTGTAAAAGCAGTATATGTTTTTTCAAATTCACTTATTAAGTTGCCATATTTTTGTTTGCGCTTTTCATCGCTATTTACCCATTGAATAAACTTTTGTTCAATGATTTTCTTTTTTTCTATAGCATCAGTACGTTTTAAACCACGGTTTTCGCCCATCCACTTTTTCCAGTAATTGGCAATACCTGCATATTTAGAAGCATACTTAATACGAATCAAATCACTTTGTTTCATATCAGTTCCAATAATCTCAAGCTTCTTATCACGAACTTTAATATTTGAAGGGTTTTCGCTTTCATAGATCATTTTCAAGGCATAAGAAGTCAGATATTCTGTTGTAGTTCCCGGATAACCATATACAAATGTAAAATCGTTTTCTTTTACCCCTTTCAATGAGATGGTCAATGATTTTTTAGGTTTATAAGGAACATTGTCTGCGGAGTATTCTGCAGGTTCGTTGTTTTTATCAGCATAAATTCTGAAAACAGAGAAATCACCGGTGTGGCGAGGCCACATCCAGTTGTCGGTTTCACCACCAAACTTACCTATAGAAGATGGAGGCGCACCAACCAAACGTACATCTTTGAAAACCTCGTAAACAAAAAGATAAAACTGATTGCCATAATAGAACGACTTAACCTGTGCTGTATATTTGTTACCATTAACGGCTTTTTTTTCAATGTCCTTTATATTACTTTTAACAATAGTAATTCTTTCTGATTGTGTCATAGTAGGTTCTACATCTTTTAAAACCTGCGATGTAACATCCTCCATACTCACCAAAAAACTTACAGATAAATTTGCATTTTTTAATTCCTGTGATTTGTTCATTGCCCAAAACCCATTGGTAAGCAGATCATTATCAACTGTGCTATGTGCTTGGATAGCACCATAACCACAATGATGATTTGTTAATAACAATCCTTCGTCTGAAACAATTTCGCCTGTACAACCTCTTCCAAACAAAACAATTGCATCTTTAAGACTTGTTTTGTTAACACTATAAATATCTTCTGCGTTTAGTTTTAAACCCATATTTTGCATATCTTTTTCATTGAACTGTTGCAAAAGTAGTGGCAACCACATACCTTCATCTGCTCTGGCATTAATACAAAAAAGTTTTGCAAATATTAATAATGATAATAAAAAAAGCTTTTTCATTTTCTTAATTTTTAAATTTTGATTTTAATTCAGAGAAACAATTTTATGTAAGAAATTTATTATTTTATTCTGATGTGGGGCGTTAAAAAATATTGTTACCAAATCAACAAAACACGATGTTTTCAAATAAATATTTCTTTAAACAACATTTAATACTAAACAGCAATCACAGAAATCTCGACATTGGCATTTAAAGGAAGTTTTGCAACCTGCACAGTTTCTCTGGCTGGGAAAGCAGAAGTAAAATAACTGCCATATACTTCATTCATCTGAGCAAAATTCCCCATATCCATTATAAATATACTTGTTTTTATAACATTGGTATAATTCATACCTGCTACCTTCAGGATTGCACCAATATTTTCCATCACTTGCTTGGTTTGAACTTTAATATCTTCCGATTCTATCTTGCCACTTATAGGATTAACAGGTATCTGACCTGATATATAAAGTGTGTTATTTACCAAAACAGCCTGACTATAAGGACCAATTGGTTTGGGTGCATTTGATGTTGTTATTATTTTTTTCATTTGGTTTATGTTTTATAAGTATAAAATTAAAACTATTCTAATTGATTTAATATTAATATGTTAAATTATTATCAGATTTCTTTTCAAGTTTCAAATCCTGTAACATTGATGCTTTCACCCTAATAGTGAAATTATAACTTTGTCTGGCACCATAAGGAGTCCAGTTTAAAAGCATTTCCCAACAATGCAGATCTCTATACAAAGTTACTGTTGTATAAGATAATTTTTTCCCAACAAAATCATAGCCCGAAAATACGCTTATTTTCCATTTAGGTGTTAGACTCAGATCACCATTTAAGGATAAGGTCTGGAGAATTGTATTTTTCTTTTTAAATGTAGGTTTTGCATAAATATCCGTTGAAGACAAAGAATAGCCTATATTCATACTCCAGGGAACATTATAAAAATTAGTTTCGGTTTTAGTAGTATTTTCAGTATTTTTCTTTTTAAAAGTTTGTGGTGAGAGGTTGTAATTTAGGTTAAACTCCCATCTGGTACTTGTATGTCTGAATAGGTGTTTACTTTCATTATATTCAAATCTATTATATCTATTACCAAGCGTATCCATATAGTAAGGATCCCACTCACTCCTGTATGTAACATCTAAAACTTTAAATAGTTTTGTTCTCCCGCTAATAAAAAGTGGTGCCCATTTTAGTGAATCCTTTGCAATATCATAACTCGTGGAAAAACTAAAATCCTCAATCAGAATTATTTTTTTAATGCCATTTATTGTATCTTTTTTAGACCTGACTTTCATTTCGAGGTTATTTGACAGCCTGAAATTCAAACTTCCTGATTCGTTTGCTGGTGGTTGACCATATAAACCACTAAATATTGAATATTTTTGTGGTGTTACTTTGCCTGAATTTTCGATACTATTTACATAATATTTGTAATAACCCCAATTTTGCTTACTGAAATCAGGGTTGTAGGAACAACCAAATGTAGGTGTGATAACATGTCTCAATGCTTTTACATAAAATTTCTTAAATTGATACATACCATATAGTTTTGTACTCAAACTGGTATTAAAACTAAAATACCGGGCTGCTTTAAACCCATTTATAGTATCAATTTCAATTTTACCAGTATTTGTTGACGGATTATTAATCCAATTTTGATCATATGTATGCAAATACCAACTTTCAGTATAACTAAATGTATTTGACAAATTAAAATACTTTAAAACTTTTGTAGAATAACTAATTGGTATGCTATGATTCATTCCATTCCTCATTTGTTTGAGCATGTCTGAATTATATTTTACTGTATCATATGTTGAAAGACTATTACGAATATCATTTGAATATCCTACACCTATATTTTCATACCATTTGAGCTTTCCTTTTAGAATTTTCTTTCTTAATGGATAGAATTTATCTGCACTAAATGATATATGTGGTAATTCGAAATTTATCTGATGATTAGAAGTGTTTTGGTTGTGAGATAAATCAGCAGTTAAATGATATTTTTGAAAAAGAGTTGTAGAATAACTTATTCTGGAATTCATTTCATTTGACAAGTATGCAGTAGTGGAACTAGTTAAGCTTCGTTGGTCATATTTGTTGGTACTTGCATTAACATTTGCACTAAAACTACTATTAGGGCGAGACTTAGGGTCTTGCGCATGTGTCCAGAAAATTCTAAATGCTTTGTTCTTTTTAAAGTCGCCAGCACCAAATTCTCCTGTTTTAATAACTACATAATTTAGTTGAATGTTTCCTCTATACTTGTATCTTTTATTATACTGGGTAGTGCTTTCCATTCCCCAACTACCTTTAGAATATATATCGCCGGTTATTTTTGTATCAACCATATCGCTAATACCAAAATAATAACCACCTTTTTGTAAATAAAATCCTAATTCAGTTGATTCGCCATAAGCAGGAAAAACAATTCCAGAAGCTCTACCTTTTTTATTGGGGAAATATCCAAAAGGAATCATCAAAGGAGTTGGCACATCGCCAATAATAAGATCTGCTGGTCCTATAACTATTTTATCATTGGGATAAACCTTCCCCTTTTTAAATTGAATTTGATAATGTGGGTGATCCAAGTCGCATGTTGTGTATAGTCCACTCTTTATTAGGATTTCATCATTGGGTAATTTCTTAATTGTGGTACCATGAAGAAAACCTTCACCTTCTTGTGTAATTACTTCCTTGATTATCCCTTTTTTACTTTTATAATTGTAGGTCATTTCTTTTGAGCGGAATTTTTTTTCTCCTTCTATAAAAACAGGAGTACCATATTCCTTGCCCGCAGAATCTAAAAGTCCTTTGGCATAAATGGTATTTTTTTCAAAATTTATTTCAACATATGCGGCAGTTAAGGTGATATTTTGGTATTTAATTTCTGCATCTCTGTATAAAAACACTTTTTGATCTTTGATATTGAATATCATAGAATCTGTACAGGTATATTCTACTTTTGCTTCCAGTGCATCACTTGATGTTTTATGTTTTGGGGTAACAGTAAAAGTAATACTATCTTTTTCAGTAATACTATCCTTTTTTACAATGGTATCCTGTGCTTGAATTATTCCACAATAGGGAAAAATAAAAACAAAGATTATAAAAAGTTTTATGCTTAGTTTTGCAAACAATTTATATTATGTAATTTTGTATTTGAAATGCTACATTTTCAGAGGTCAAAACTAACTAAAAATTGCTAAAGTGAAACGAATAATTCTGTTTTTTAGTATTTTTTTAACATTTTTTAACAATTCATACAATCAGAAAACTGATAATAAACGCTCTATAAATACGGTTATTATTGATGCAGGACATGGCGGCAATGACCCTGGTTGTCTTGGTTCAAAATCTAAAGAAAAAGATGTTGCACTTTCAATAGCTCTAAAATTAGGTGATTATATAAAAAAAGGCTTCCCAAATGTTAAAGTAATATATACCCGTAGCACTGATGTTTTTGTGGAACTATACAATCGAGCTAAAATTGCAAATGATAACAAAGCTGATTTGTTTATTTCTATTCATTGCAACTCTGGTAAATCAACTGCTTTTGGCACTGAAACCTGGGTAATGGGCTTAAATAAAACAGAAGCTAATTTAGAAGTATCTAAAAAGGAAAATTCATCTATTCTGATGGAAGAAGATTATCAAAGCAAATATGATGGTTTTGACCCTAACTCACCTGAAGCCAATATAATTTTTTCGCTCTTTCAAAACGCATTCCTCGATCAAAGCATAAATTTTGCTGCCCTGGTTCAAAAACAATTTAAAACAAAAGTTTTGATGAACGACAGGGGTGTTAAACAAGCTGGCTTCCTTGTACTATACAAAACAACAATGCCAGGTGTGCTTGTTGAAACAGGTTTTTTATCTAATAAAAAAGAAGAGGAATTTTTAACAACTGTTAAAGGACAGGAATTAATTGCTTCAGCAATTTACAGAGCATTTAAAGAATATAAAATTAGCTATGATGCCAATGCTTTTACCAATAAAGATTTGGTTTATTATGACACAAATACTATCAATAATAAAACGATTGACTCATCAACAATAAAAATTAATAAAAAAGACTCTGTAAAAAATATTAAACCTAAGGATGTAACCAATATAATTGATAACTCAAAAAAACAAGATGTTTTATTTAAAGTGCAGTTTACTACTTCTCCTACAAAAAAATCATTAACATCAAAAGAATTTAAAGGGCTGACAGATGTTGATGTTTATTTCCATGCTGGACTATATAAATACGTTGTAGGAAATGAAAAAACCTTACAAGGTGCTGTAAATCTTCAAAAAAAAATGCAGACAAATGGTTATAAAGATTCTTTTGTTGTTGCATTTTTAAATGGTGAAAGAATTTCTCCTTCGGATGCGGTTAAGATTTTAAATAAAAAATAAATTAATAAATTTGCAGAAAACAAATATTATCAAATAAACAAGTTTGCAAAAAAACACCTAACCCATTAAAAATTAAAATGGTATTCTAATTGACTTAAACAAATAAATTACGAATGAAAAGAAAGAACGAAATAAAAATTGCAATAATAGTCATTGTAAGTATAGTATTGTTTATTTGGGGTTTTAACTTTCTGAAAGGCAAAGATATTTTTTCTAAACAACGAACTTTTTATGCAGTTTATCCTCAAGTAAATGGGTTGGTGGAATCAGCACCTGTCGTAATAAATGGTTTAAAAGTGGGACAGGTAAACAGCATTTATTTAAATCCGGATAATTCAGGCAATGTTATTGTTAAACTTTTAATTGAAACAGATTACAAATTACCTATAAATACAATAGCAAAAATTGTAAACACCGATCTTATTGGTTCGAAAGCCATTGAATTAAAAATCGGAAACAAACCAAGCTTACTGAAAGATAACGACACCCTTATTTCTGAAATACAAACTTCTTTTCAAGAGATCGTAAATAAAAAATTAGCTCAGATCGATTCTATCTTTACCAATATTGGAAACATTCTTGGACCAGAAAATCAGGATCATATTACCAAAAGTCTTGCCAGTATTACTATCGTTTTAAAAAATCTTGAATCAACTTCTTATCATCTCAGCCAATTAATGGGCGACGAAAAAAGCCGTTTAGCTAATATAATTGAGAACCTTGAATCAATTTCTAAAAATCTGAAAAACAACAACCAGAAACTGAATAATATTTTTACAAATTTCTCTTCCCTGAGCGACACACTTGCAAAATCAGAAATAAAAAGCACTATTGCAAATATCAATTCCACAACCGGCAATTTATCAGCTGTTCTAGACAAGATAAATAAAGGAGATGGAACTATGGGAATGCTTGTAAACAATGACAGCCTTTACAATAATCTTACCGCTACTTCAGAACAATTAAACAAACTTCTCGAAGATCTTAGAGTAAATCCAAGACGTTATGTTCATTTTTCTCTTTTTGGAAAAAAAGATAAAGACAAAAATAAAAACAAGAAATAGTTTTTTTTAATACCTAAAGTTTGAATTGCCGAAAAATACCTATTGTATATAGACAATCTAAAAACTTTAGTTCACTTCAGACGCTTATAATTTTATAAACTCAACCCTCCGGTTATTTGCTTTTCCTTCAGTCGAAGTATTTGGAGATACCGGCTCCTTTTCTCCTTTCCCATCTGTTTCCATCCGAGATGCATCAATAACAAAGTCTTTTATTAACGAATTCTTTACTGCTTCAGATCTTTTCTTTGACAAGCTCAAATTAGCAGCATCGTCTCCATCGCTATCAGTATGACCTACTATTTTTACTTTTACTGTTGGGTTGTCTTTCAACACTTGTGCAATATCTTTTAAAGTACCATATGATTCTGGTTTTATTTTATCAGAACCTGAGTCAAATTTGATGCCGGTTGTAACAAATTTCCCATCTGTTAATAATTTGTTTCTTGTGTCTGGCAACCCCATAGCAACACGCACGTTGGTTATAAATAATGCTTGTTGACCACTTCCACCTGTTTCAAACAATATTCTATTGTATTTAGCATCCAGAGGCATCAATTTAGGCAGATCGAACACTTTCTTTTCGTCAATATACAAACGAAAACGTTGTTTCTGGCACCAGATTGAAATATGAGTTGGGTTGCTGTATTTTTTATCTTTACTCATTATTCCATGATTTTGAATATCAGAACTGGCAAAATCTTCTTCATTTGAACGAGAATATAATTGTGCTGTTTCTGGCATAAGGTCAATATGTGTATAATCTTTATTATATCCATTAATTTTCCATCCGGTTTCTGCTTGCAATAAAAAGATATAAAATGCTTCATTCCAGCTATTATCTGGATCTATTCCAAATATCATATCAAATTCTAAAGTAAAATTATCACCAAAAGGAATTTCAACTTCTGGAGTGAAGTATGCATTGGGGTTCATACCAAACCACTTCCCTGGATATAGATTCATGGTTTTCACCTCAGCCGAACCAGTTGTATTCCATAATGCAGGAAAATCTCCAATATTATCCGTTGCAAAATCATCAAAGAATACTACTTTATCTCCTGGAATAAAATCATATTTGGAATAAGATACCAATGGGTCATCTTTCTTTTCAGTTGGAGTATTATTATTATTGTTTGAATTGTTATTATTGTTATCTCCAGAGTTGGTATTGGTTTCAGTTTTGGTATCGTCTTTCTTGTCTTTTTTATCCTTGTCTTTTTTCTTTCCTGAATTTTCAATATCATTTTCTACTGCATCGAGACCTTTGTCAATACCTTCATCCACTTTATTGTTCAGTTTTGAATTGGTTTTGTCAATTATTTTTCCAGGTACATCAATAACAATTTGTGCTGAAGTATATTTAACAAAAAGCATTAAAAATGCTACTATTGCTAATAATTTAATTTGTTTCATAATAACTGTTTTTAAATTTATAGTATATAGAAAATTTGCAATTACAAAAATAAAGATGTTACTTATTTTTCAACTACCTTTTTTAAGGTATTTTATAAAATAATCAAATCCAAATTTAATAAAAAAACTTTGATTTTGTTTATTCTGTTTTATTTAAATAACTATTGGCAAAAGCTATCACTTGTGGAATGAATTGTTTAAATTCCGCTTCGTACAAATGATAATCTATACGAAGATCCTCAGTTACCTTTTCCATACCGGAAACAAATGTAGTTCTTCTTGCCATTCCTTCGAAATGAAGTTTTAATTTATCAATATCTGTATAAGAAACGAACCAATTATAATATATCATAAATGGCAAAATACGAACTATTTTAGGGGGAAGTATTGTATAATGCTTTAATAAAATCCCATAAGCATCATGAGCAGTTTTTTCTAGGTTTATAGAAGAATATTCTTGCCAATTTTTAGCAAGAAAATGATCATAAAACATATCTACAATCACTCCGGCATATTTATGATATTTGCTATATAAGCGTTCTTTACTACTTCTAACATAGTTATTTGAATCAGTATATTGGTCAACTGCTCTATGTAATTGAATTCCTTTAATAACTTCTTCTTCATAAATATCCAGATGATTGCCTTTTATAGCATCAGTAATAAGACTACCCAATATAATTTTAGGATTATCGCCTGCCAGAAAAGTATGTGCCAGATAATTCATAAAAAAGAGTTTAAAGTTTAGAGTGAACTAAAGTTTGCTTTCAAGAATACCAGGTAAAAAGATGACAATTTAATAATTTGAATTGCAAAGCTCTTAGTCCTGATTTCTAATAATCTCGCAAATTCTTTATATTTCATAAACAATATCTTAAGTTCTCTTTCAACTTTAGTTCACTTTAAGTACTTTTTATAAGTTTTTCCGCAAGTACATTAAAATCAATTTCATCAAAATTACCAGAACTCATCATTAAAAGATTCTTATCATTCATATCTGTTTTAACTAAATCCTCCAGCAACTTCAGAGAGTCATTATAAACAATAAGATTTGCTCCTCCTCCAAAAGCCAGTTTAACTTGTTCCTGAGATATAGCAGGGAGTTTTTTATGTTCAAGGGTATGCAAATTATAATATACAATTGCAATATCTGCTTCAGACATTGAATTATTATACTCTTTTAAAAATTTCTCATTCAAACTACTGAATGTATGGAGTTCAATACAGGCAATTAGTTTTCTCTGAGGATATTGTTCTTTAACAGCATTAATTGTTGCTTTAAGTTTTGAAGGAGCATGCGCAAAATCTTTGTAAACCGCACTAGAATTATTGCTTTTAACAAGTTCCAATCGTTTTGAAGCTCCTTTAAATGACCTGATTGCTTCATAAAACCTGTCATCTTCAATCCCAAGCTGATTACAAACAAGTCTTGCTCCATTAATATTCAACAAATTGTGTTTGCCAAATATTTTTAAAGGATACTTTTTGTTATTATAGATGATGTTGGTTGTATTGTTTTCAATTGAATAAGTGGGTAAGGAATATGGTAATTTATTTATATTGTTCCTTGTTGATTCACAAATATTTTTAACATTAACATCATCAGAAGAATAAATTATAGATCCACCTTCAACAATTTGATTTAAGAAGATTTGAAATTGTTCAATATAATTCTCGAATGTGGGAAAAACATTTATATGATCCCAGGCTATTCCGCTCAATAATGCTATGTTTGGTTTGTACAAATGAAACTTTGGTCTTCTGTCTATGGGAGAAGTCAGATATTCATCACCCTCTAATATAATAAAAGATGCATCATCAGACAATTTAACCATTACTTCAAAACCTTCAAGCTGGGCTCCAACCATATAATCGCAATCTATATGATAATAATTCAGAGCATGAATAATCATCGCAGTAATTGATGTCTTTCCATGGCTTCCTCCAATAACTACCCTTGTTTTTGCTTTTGATTGTTCATATATATATTCAGGGTAAGAATAAATGTTTAAACCCAATTCCTGAGCTTTAATCAATTCTGGATTATCAATTCGGGCATGCATACCAACAATAATAGCATCAATTTCTTTTGAAATCACTTTTTCATCCCAACCGGAATATTTAGGCAAAAGATTGTATTTTTCCAACCTGCTTTTCGATGGTTCAAAGATTTCATCATCTGAACCACTAACAAAATAACCTTTTTTGTGCAGGGCAATTGCAAGATTGTGCATTGCACTTCCACCTATGGCAATAAAATGAACCCTCATAATTTTATTTATTGAGATTTCTTATAATCAGCTAAAAATTTTGCCAATCCAATATCTGTTAATGGATGGTTAAATAAAGCAAGAATTGCATCCAAAGGACAGGTTACAACATCTGCACCTGCTTCTGCACACATAATAATATGCATAGGATGGCGAATAGAAGCAGCAAGTACCTGTGTTTTATAATTGTAATTCCTGTATATGTGAACTATTTGTTCAATTAGTGAAACACCATCTGTACTTGTGTCATCGAGTCTCCCAATAAAAGGCGAAACATAGGTTGCACCTGCTTTTGCCGCCAATAATGCCTGACCAGCAGAAAACACCAATGTACAATTAGTTTTAATATTATGTTCTGAGAAATATTTTATTGCTTTTATACCATCTTTTATCATTGGAACTTTAACAACAATTTGTGGATGCAATTTTGCTAGTTTCAAACCTTCTTCAATGATTCCTTCATAATCTGTTGATATTACTTCTGCGCTCACGTCTCCGGAAACTGTTTTACATATATCAATATAATGTTGTGTAATATTTGCCTGTCCTTTTATTCCCTCTTTTGCCATTAAAGATGGATTGGTGGTAACCCCATCCAAAACACCCAAAGATTGTGCTTCTTGAATTTGTTTCAAGTTAGCTGTATCTATAAAAAATTTCATATTTATTTATGTTTTAGTTTATAACTATTTAAAAAACAGTTTCTGCAATTTTTTTAATATTATCTGATATCCCGATTGTAAAATAGTGCAAAGCAGGAACTCCAAATTTAATAAGTTCTTTTGACTGCTTAATTCCCCATTCTATTCCCACCTGAAAAGCTTGTTCATTGGTGCTGCATTTATTTATTTCTTTTACCAGATCTTCGGGTATATCAATATTGAATATCTGAGGCAAAACCTTAATATCATTTAAAGTAGTTATAGGCTTTAACCCAGGGATAATTGGAATTGTTATTCCTTCATTTCTGCACAATTCAACAAAATCAAAATATTTCTTATTGTCAAAAAACATTTGTGTTACAATATATTCAGCTCCATTTGCTATTTTTTCTTTCAGATACCTCAAATCAGAAAGCATATTGGGAGCCTCGTTGTGTTTTTCAGGGTAGGCAGCAACTCCTACACAAAAACTTGTAGATGTGGAGTTTTCTAATTCATTATCTAAATATTTTCCCTGATTCATCTCCATAATCTGAGTAATTAAATCAGAAGCATGTGCATATCCGTTCTTTTCAGGAATAAAAACCCTGCTCGATTTAGGAGGATCGCCACGCAATACAAGTATATTATCTATTCCAAGAAAGTTAAAATCAATCAAAGCATATTCGGTCTCTTCTTTTGTAAAACCTCCACAAATTATATGAGGTACTACTTCTACTGTTGGGTATTTATATTTTATAGCAGCTGATATTGCAACCGTACCAGGACGTTTTCTGATTGTTTTTTTCTCTAATAAGCCGTCTTTAAGTTTTTTATAAACAACTTCTTCCTGATGGTAGGTAATATTAATATGCGAGGGGTTAAACTGCATCAATGGATCAATAGCTTTGTATATTGGAACGATACTATTGCCTTTTAAAGGCGGTAATAGTTCAAACGAAAAAAGTGCTTTTTTAGAATTGTTAATTATATCAATTACTTTCATAAATTTATTATTGTTGCTTTTATTTATAATTTAAATTGCTGGATAGCCATTTTTCTGCTTCTTCTGTTGATATGTTCTTTCTTTTAGCATAATCAACAACTTGATCTTTGGATATTTTACCTAAATTAAAGTATTTACTTTGCTCATTTGCAAAATACCAACCACTTACTGAAGCTGCAGGGTACATTGCATAAGATTCTGTTAACTTAATAGTTGTATTCTTTTCTGTTTCCAGCAAATTGAAAATAGTTTTCTTTTCAGTATGGTCAGGACATGCAGGATATCCTGCTGCAGGTCTTATTCCAGTGTATGATTCAGTTAATATTTCAGAGATTTTAAGATTTTCTTCCTTTGCATAAGGCCAATATTCTGTCCGCACCTTGTGATGGAGCAACTCTGCAAAAGCCTCTGCTAATCTGTCAGCCAATACCTTTGTCATTATGGCATTGTAATCATCATTGCTTTCTTCAAATTGCTTAACAAGCTTCTCAATTCCAATACCGGCTGTCACAGCAAAACATCCAATATAATCATTGATTCCCGATTCTTTAGAGCTGATAAAATCTGCTAAACTCAAATTTGGAACATTTGATTCCTTTATTTCCTGATTTCTTAAAAAATAAAATTTCGAAAATAGCTCTTTTCTCTTTTCATCAGTATAAATTTCTACATCATCTCCCACCGAATGGGCAGGATAAAAAGCAAAAACACCATTGGCTTCTAATAAATTATTATCTATAATATTTTTTAGCAATACTTGTGCATCTGTAAAAAGTTTTTTTGCCTCTTCACCTTTTATTGGGTCTTCCAAAATTGTCGGATATTTTCCAGTTAATCGCCATGCATGAAAGAAAAATGTCCAGTCTATATATTCACTAATCTCAAATAAAGAATATTTTTTTAATACTTTTATTCCTAAAAATATGGGTTTAATTACATTTGTTTTTTTCCAATCAATAATTAACTTATTTTTTCTGGCATCAGCTATTGATTTATATATATGTTCTGTTTGTTGAGATAAATATTCATTTCTGATAACCTCATAATCATTCTTAACAGAAATTACAAAATTGTCTTTTTCAACTGGTGAAAGTAATTTACTAACAACACCAACACTTTTTGAAGCATCTCTCACATACACAACCGGAGCATGGTATTTGGGAGCAATTTTAACTGCGGTATGAATTTTTGAAGTTGTAGCACCACCAATAATTAAAGGAATATTCAAACCTCTGCGTTCCATTTCTTTTGCAATAAAGACCATTTCATCCAAGGAAGGAGTAATCAATCCACTTAATCCGACTATGTCAACTTTGTTTTCTATTGCAGTATTAATGATTTTATCAGTAGGAACCATCACTCCCAGATCAATGATTTCATAATTATTACAAGCCAAAACCACGCCAACAATGTTTTTACCAATATCATGAACATCACCTTTAACAGTTGCAAGTAATATTTTACCTTGTTTTCTCTGATTCCCCTTCTCTCCTTTCTCTAGTTCAATATAAGGAGATAAAATGGAAACTGCTTTCTTCATTACCCTGGCACTTTTTACTACCTGAGGAAGAAACATTTTTCCAGCACCAAAGAGATCTCCAACAGTATTCATTCCATCCATCAATGGCCCTTCTATTATCTCCAAACTATATTTATAGTACTTTCTTGCTTCTTCAATATCTACATCAATATATTCAACAATTCCTTTTACAAGTGCATGCGAAATTCTTTCTTGTATACTCCCCTTTCTCCATTCATCTGTTTTTGTTTCTTTTGTTTCAACAGATTTAAAGTTTTCAGCAAAAGCAATCAACCTTTCTGTTGCATCCTTTCTTCTATTTAGTATAACATCTTCAACCAATACCAGCAAATCTTTGGGTATCTCATCATACACTTCCAATTGACCGGCATTTACAATTCCCATATCCATACCAGCTTTTATTGCATGATAAAGAAATGCAGAATGCATTGCTTCTCTAACCCTGTCATTTCCTCTGAACGAAAAGGACAAATTACTTACACCACCACTTATTTTAGCATAGGGAAGATTCTCTTTTATCCACTTGCATGCTTTAATATAGTTTACAGCATAATTATTATGCTCATCCATTCCAGTTGCTATTGCAAGAATATTTGGATCAAATATTATATTTTCTGCAGGAAATTCTACCTTTTCTGTTAAAATTTTATAAGAACGTTCACATATCTCTATTTTTCGCTCATAAGTATCAGCCTGTCCTTTTTCATCAAATGCCATTACTATGGCTGCAGCACCATAGCGCTTAATCTTTTTAGCATGTTCAATAAAAACATTTTCCCCTTCTTTAAGACTTATTGAGTTTACTATAGATTTTCCTTGTGTGCATTTCAATCCTGCCTCAATAACTGACCATTTAGATGAATCTATCATTATTGGCAATTTTGAAATATCAGGTTCGGAAGCTATTGAATGAAGAAAAACTGTCATTTCCTTTTCAGAATCAAGCATAGCTTCATCCATACTCACATCAATTACCTGTGCTCCTCCATCAACCTGTTCTTTGGCAATACTTAAAGCCTCTTCGTATTTCTTTTCTTTAATTAATCGCGCAAACTTTTTAGAACCTGATACATTTGTTCTTTCACCAACATTTATAAAATTACATCCTTTATATACTTTAACCGGTTCTAATCCACTATAGGTACTAATTGGTTCAACCAATGGTATCTGTCTGGCTTTATATTTTTTTGCAATCAGAGCAATTTCTCTTATATGTTCAGGAGTAGTTCCACAACATCCTCCAATGATATTAATAAGTCCATTTTTTAAATACTCTTCCACCTCTTTAGCCATTTCAACAGGAGTTTGATCATATTTACCAAAAGCATTTGGCAATCCAGCATTAGGATGTGCACTTATATTGGTTGGTACAATATCCGAAAGTTCCTGTAAATAAGGCATAAGTTGGTTGGCTCCCAACGCACAATTAAAACCAATGCTCAACAATGGTATATGCGAGATAGAATACAAAAATGCTTCTGGTGTTTGCCCTGAAAGTGTTCTTCCACTTGTATCAGTTATAGTTGCTGAAATCATAACAGGTATTCGGTTACCTGTCTGATCAAAATATTCTTCTGCTGCGTAAATTGCAGCTTTACTGTTTAATGTATCAAATATTGTTTCTATTAATAATATATCAACACCTCCCTCAACCAATCCTTTAATTTGTAAAGAATATGCAGCAACGAGGTCATCAAAACTCACGGATCTGAATGCTGGATTATTAACATCAGGAGACATCGACGCCGTTTTATTGGTTGGACCTATCGAACCTGCAACAAAACATTTCTTTTCTCTGTTATTTTTTACAAAATCTTCTACTGCTTCTTTTGCAATTCTGGCAGCACTATGGTTTATTTCATATACCATATCTTCCATGTGATAATCTGCCATAGATATGGTATTGGCATTAAAAGTATTGGTTTCAATAATATCTGCTCCTGCTTCTAAATATGCAGTATGAATTTCCTTAATAATACCTACTTGAGTTATAGATAATAAATCATTATTTCCAGATAAATTATACGGAAAGTTTTTAAAACGTGTACTTCTAAATTGTTCTTCAGTTAATTTATAGCGCTGAATCATCGTACCCATAGCTCCATCCAGAACCAGAATACATTCTTCTAACAATTTCGCAATATCGCTTTTCATTATTTTTAATTTTGCACAAAATTAGCAAAAATAGAAAAGCTATCATCTTATTAATTAGATTTTCTGATATAGTAAAGTCCATTTAACTTACCAAAACCATGATAGATAAATATTCATTAACAATTAAAATTTTTAAATTATTTTTGAAATCAAAAATCGAATAAAAATGATTTTGTATATTTAAAATTTAAATAATTAATAAAGCTATAACATTAATCATAAATCCAAAATAAAAAATAAAAAATGCCCAATTTTAAAGCATTATTAAAAGTTGACAGTTCCAGAGTAATTGCAAATCAAATAGTAGATGCTGTTGGCAATAATCCAGAATATTTTAAAACTGTTCTTGATTTATGTTTTAACGAAGGCTATCCTATTGCTATGCGAGCTGGAAGGGCTGTGGCGTTATGCAGCGAAAAGTATCCATCTTTGATAGTTCCATATCTCGAGCAATTGGTTAAAATTATAAAAGATTCAAAAATTGATGGAGTAAAAAGAGGAATACTCAAAACTTTTTGCGAATCTGTTGACTTGAATAAATTAACAAACCTTGGCGAACTGGTTGATATTTGTTTTAACTGGTTGGCTAATCCAAAAGAATCAATTGCAATAAGATATTACAGTATGGAAATACTTTATAAAACCTGCCTCATTGAGACTGAACTAAAGAATGAACTTATACCTATTCTTGAAAATCTAACCTTTGAATCAAGTGCAGGTATAGTCAGTCAAGCTAAAAAGTTGTTGAAATTACTAAAAAAAAAAGAAACAATAAGACAACTCTGAAAAGAGTTTTATAAACCATATTTAAAAAAATGTTCCAGATTATACTAATTACCACAGATTTAATTTTTCAAAATTAGTGAATCGATGGTTAAATTTAGTTTTTATGATTTTTAAGAGTGGTCTCAAAGATTAGTAAATATAATATATTTTTAATCAACATAACTTATAGGATTTTTTTCCACAAGAATTACTAACCAAACTTTTCAGTAAGCAATTCCACAAAATTGGACAGAAGGGTTTGAAATTATTTTTTTTGTTGTTTGTGATATACTATTTATAAATCATGTCTTTTAAGGGAATCATTATTTACCTAAGAGTTTTAGGGGGTTTTATGTGAAAGAAAAACACTTTTTTGAAAGTCTCGGGAAGTCTCATGTAAGCCTTGGGAAGACATAAATAAGCCTTGGGAAGTCTCATGTAAGAAAAAAATACTCTCATGTGAGCTTCGGGAAGTTTCATGAAAGGCTTGGGAAGACTTAAATAAGCCTCGGGAAGTTTCATATAAGAGAAAAATGCTTTAAAGTAAGGCTTGGGAAGTATAAGATATAGAGGGGATAAGGACATGGGGGTATAGAGGAATAAAGGCATAGAGGTATAAAGGTAAAGGGGAGTATCTTATGAAGTGTGTAAACTAAAAAGCTTAGTATTTTTTTCATTATTTACTAACAAGCTCTTCCTTTTATTTCATTTTAATTAATTTTACTTTTTTTTTATACCATTTGATTTTCTATAACAAGATTATGCCCGACTTTACTCATTTACACGTACATACTCAATATTCCATTCTCGATGGAGCTGCCGATATTTCTGTTTTAATCAATAAAGCAAAAGAATACGGGATGGATTCTATTGCCATAACTGATCATGGAAACATGTACGGAGTAATGGAATTCCAGGAAACAGCTCATAAATATGGTGTAAAACCTATTATCGGCTGCGAAACATATGTTGCTGAAGGAACACGTTTCGAGAAAAAAGGAAAAGAAGACAGAAGTGGTTTTCATTTAATACTACTTGCCAAAAATCTTATTGGATATAAAAATCTTTCGAGGCTAAGTTCACTTGGATTTGTTGAAGGTTTTTATTATACTCCCCGCATCGATAAAGAAATACTTCGCAAATACAGCGAAGGTTTAATAGCTTGTTCTGCTTGTTTGGGTGGTGAAATTCCTGATGCTATTATTAATAAAGGAGAAGATAAAGCAGAAGAAATAATCAAAGAGTATCAATCCATTTTCAAAGAAGATTTTTATCTCGAACTTCAGCGTCATGGCTACGAAGAACAAAAAACTGTTAATGAAGCTTTAATAAGATTATCTAAAAAGCTTGGCATCAAACTTATTGCTACAAACGATGTCCATTACGTAAACAAAGAAGATGCAGAAGCACACGACATTTTAGTTTGTTTAAATACAGGCAAAGACTTTGAAGATGAAAAAAGGATGAAATACTCCGGTCATGAATATCTGAAATCACCTGAGGAAATGCTGGAATTATATAAGGATATTCCTGAAGCAATAGAAAACACCAGAGAAATTGTTGAAAAGATTGAAACATTTAATATAAAAAGTAAAGAGATCTTACTCCCCGAATTTCCTCTTCCTGAAGGTTTTGAATCAGGTGATGATTATCTGAAACACTTAACTTATAAAGGAGCAGAAAAATTCTATCCCAATCTCACTCCAGACATCCAAGACAGAATTGATTTTGAATTGAAGGTTATTAAAGATATGGGATTTGCCGGCTATTTCCTAATCGTTCAGGATTTTATAAACGAAGCACGTAAGAGAGATGTGAGCGTCGGTCCTGGCAGAGGATCTGCGGCAGGTTCGGCTGTAGCTTTTTGCACAGGTATTACAAGTGTCGATCCAATACATTATAATCTTCTTTTTGAAAGGTTTCTTAACCCCGAACGTATATCAATGCCCGATATTGATATAGACTTTGATGATGATGGAAGACAAAAAGTTATTGATTATGTTATTGAGAAATATGGCAAAAACAAAGTAGCACAAATTGTAACCTTTGGAACCATGGCAGCCAAATCTTCGATCAGAGATGTTGCAAGAGTACTAAAACTTCCATTGCCTGATGCCGACAAACTTGCTAAATTAGTTCCCGAAGCACCAAATACTAATCTTAAAAAAGCTTATAGCGAAGTAAAAGAACTTGCTGATTCAAAAAAAAGCGACAATCCACTTATCAGAAAAACATTAGTTTTTGCAGAAACCCTCGAAGGTTCAATACGTCATACTGGAACACATGCGTGTGGTGTTATTATTGGCAGAGATGATTTAATGGAGTATCTTCCTTTAAGCACTTCCAAAGATACCGATCTAATGGTAACCCAATACGAAGGCAAATATGTTGAGTATGCAGGTATGTTAAAAATGGACTTTCTTGGTCTAAAAACGCTTTCTATAATAAAAGATGCTTTAGAAAATATCAAACTAAGACATAAAATCACTCTTGACATTAATACGATTCCATTAGAAGATAAAAAAACCTTTGAACTTTTCCAAAGAGGAGACACAATAGGGATATTCCAATTTGAGTCGGAAGGAATGCGGGCGTATATGAAAGATCTAAAGCCCACATCCATCGAAGACCTCATTGCCATGAACGCATTGTATCGCCCAGGACCAATGGATTTTATTCCTACTTTTATTAATAGGAAACAAGGCCGCGAAAAAACGGAATACCCCCATCCTATGCTCGAAGAACTCCTAAAACCAACCCATGGAATTATGGTTTATCAGGAGCAAATCATGCAAACAGCACAAATAATGGCAGGTTTTTCGTTAGGTGCTGCAGACTTACTTCGAAGAGCAATGGGGAAAAAACAGAAGGATGTGATGGCTCAGCAAAAAGAAAAATTCGTGGAAGGTGCTTTTGCTAAGGGAATAGATAAAGAAAAGGCAGCAGAGGTTTTCACAGTAATGGAAAAATTTGCTGAATATGGTTTCAATCGCTCTCATTCTGCTGCCTATTCAATTGTTGCTTATCAAACAGCATATCTTAAAGCCAATTATTCGGCAGAATATATGGCAGCAATTCTTACACATAATCTAAACGATATTAAGAAGATAACATTTTACATGGATGAATGCAAAAGACAAGGTATAAAAGTGTTTGGTCCTGATGTAAATGAAAGTTATTTTAACTTTACTGTAAACAAGAATGGAGAAATTCGTTTTGGACTTGGTGCTGTTAAGGGAGTAGGAAGTTCTGCCGTTGAATCAATTGTAAACGAAAGAAACACCTCAGGATTATTTACAAATATTTTTGATCTTGCAAAAAGAATAAACCTCAGGGCTTGTAATAAAAAAAATCTGGAGGCTCTTGCAATGGCTGGGGCATTTGATAGTTTTGAGAATTCACATAGAGCACAATATTTTTATTGTGTTGGTTCGGAAGAAACAAATTTTATTGACAAAATTATTAAACATATCAATTTGGTTCAGTCAAGAATTGATGCATCACAACATTCACTATTTGGAGATGCAGAAGAAGGAAAAATACCTGACCCTAAATTGCCGGAATGCGAACCATGGTCTAAACTCGAACAACTTAAAAACGAAAAAGATACAACTGGTATATATATTTCTGGTCATCCTTTGGATGATTATAGGGTTGAAATGGAGCAATTTTGTAATTACTCCTTAGCTGAACTCAAGGAACTAGAGCAATTAAAAAACAAAGATATCACAATAGCTGGCATTATTACAAGTGTTGCAGAAAGAACCTCCAAAAGTGGGAGTTTGTTTGGGGTATTCACACTTGAGGATTATAATGACTCTTACCAACAAACACTATTCTCAAAAACATATATGACATTAAAAAATTATTTAGTAAAAGGTTATTTTGTTTTTATAAGAGGGAAAGTAGAATTACGTTATCAATCAGACAACCAGTACGAATTCAGAATCAACAGTATTATGATGTTATCTGATGTTCTTGATACTTATGTAAAATCATTAACAATGCAAGTTGCAATAGCCGATGTTACTGATGATTTTGTTGATAATATTTACAAGGTAATAAAATCTTCAAAAGGTAAGTGCCCATTAAAAGTTTCATTGATCGACCAGATAAGTAATGTATCTGTAGAAATGTCTTCCAAAAAACACAATATAGATCCAAAGAAATTCTTAAAATCAATAATTCAATATCCTGAAATAAAATTTAGGTTAAATTAAAAAAGAATTCACTTCTTTAAAAAAGTGAACAATTTTACTCATTTATATATTAATAGAGAATTCTTAATTAATTCACTTTTCGTATTATTTTTGTAGAAATTTAAAAATAAAAAAAATGAATTATTATTTAAAAGTATTACAGAATTATTCAACATTCAATGGAAGAGCAGATCGAAAAGAGTATTGGATATTTTTCTCTTTTAATTTTATTTTTTCATTTGGTTTAACTATTATTGATAGACTTGTAAGTTTTAATAATGCTCGTTATGGATTAGGTTTCATTAATATTTTTTTTTCAATAGTAGTTTTTATACCCTCTTTTGCAGTTGGTGTTAGAAGAATGCATGACGTTGGTAAAAGTGGTTGGTTTTTGTTAATACCTATTTATAATTTAATTTTAGCATGTTCTAAAAGTCAAAAAGGTATAAATAAATATGATACTGAACCTGAAATGAAACTTAAAGCTTTATTTTTATGGGTTTTTTCGATAATTTTCACTATGGGAATAGCTTATTATCAAAGAACAACAGGTCCAACATACCCTTTAAAAAAGTCAGTAGTTATAAATGATATTAAAATAAAATGCAAACTTCCGCGTGCATATGGTGGTGAAGGAGATGCAGAAATTAAAGTTTTAGTTTCCGATACAGCAATTAAAGGATTTCTTAAATTTAAACGTTTTAAAAGTTTTGATGAATGGTCAGAAATACCAATGGATAGAGAAGGTGATCATCTTATTGCTAAAATACCTCACCAACCACCTGCTGGAAAAGTAAGTTATGAATTATATTTTATTGATAAAAATGTCAAATACACATTAACTGAAACTCCGGTTATTATTAGATTCAGAGGTGATGTTCCAGCTTGGGTGCTAATACCTCATATAATTTTTATGTTCGGAGCTATGTTATTTTCAACCAGAACAGGTCTTGAAGCTTTAACAAAAGGCAAGAACACTTTTAAATTTACTTTTATCACTGTTATAGCTCTTTTCATTGGAGGATCCATTCTCGGACCAGTTGTTCAGAAATATGCTTTTGGTGCATACTGGACAGGCTGGCCATTTGGGCACGATCTTACAGACAACAAAACAGCTGTGGCATTAATATTTTGGATAATTGCATTAATAGTTATGTGGAGAAAAAAAGATAATCGTTTCTGGGCAATATTTGCAGCATTTATGTTATTGGTGGTTTATTTAATACCACATAGTGTTTTAGGATCGGAAATTGATTATACAAAAAAGACCGAAACTGTGAATCTACCTTTGAAATAAATAAACTAAAACCTCTAACATATTACACAATTTCTTTCATTTTTCTTATAAAAATTGTAGGTTTGTTATCGTTTATCAATAAATAAAACAAGATGAATATTTACAATACGATTGCAGATAAAATTAAGCAACAAAAAAAACAGTTTGCTGTATTGATAGATCCTGATAAGACCAACAAAGAAAAACTCACACATATCATAAAAGAAGCTGTCAAGAATAATGTGGATTATTTTTTTATTGGCGGAAGCCTAATAACTGACAATAATTTTGAAGATTACATTCAGCAAATAAAAGAAAATTGTGATATTCCTGTAGTAATATTCCCTGGAAACACCATGCAAATAAGTAGTTATGCTGATGCCATTCTATTTCTTTCTCTTATTTCAGGTAGAAATCCTGAGATGCTAATAGGGAAGCATGTGGTTGCTGCACCATACCTTAAAAAAAGCAAGCTGGAAATTATTCCAACAGGTTATATGTTAATAGACAGTGGCAGACCAACTACAGCTTTATATATGAGCAATTCTTCGCCTATTCCTGCTGATAAACCCGACATCGCCATGTGTACTGCTATGGCAGGTGAAATGTTGGGATTGAAAATGATTTATATGGATGCAGGAAGTGGTGCAGATAAAATTATTTCCGAAATGATGATTAAAAAAGTAAGAAATAGCATTTCACTACCTTTAATTATAGGTGGAGGAATAAAAACAGCAGAACAAGCACTTTCTTGTTTCAATGCTGGTGCAGATATTATTGTAGTTGGTAACGCCATTGAGGAGAATGATTCCTTAATTGAACATATCGCCAATAGCATTAAAAAATAAGTTTTTTATTTTATCATTTCTTTTAAGACTTTGTAATCTGTTTTTCCGGTACCCAGTAGGGGAATTTCTTCGATTTCTATGACCCTATGAATTTTAACAAGATTTGAAAAGCCACTTTCTTTAATATATGTATTGGTTTCATCGATATTCATTTTCATTGTTGAAAATAAAACAATCTGTGGAGGGTCTACGTTATCGCGGCCTTCTACAGCAAGTACAACTTTTTCGTCATTACCAAATTTCTTAAGTAAGGCATTTTCAATAGCAGGAAGGCTAATCATTTCACCAGCAATCTTGATAAATCTTTTTAATCTACCAGTAATAAATAAAAAGCCATCTTCATCCAAGTAGCCCAAGTCGCCTGTTTTGTAGTAGTCAAAGCCATTAATTTTCACAAATGGAGAAGCAATGATGTTATCCAAATAGCCTTTAAACACATTGTCGCCCCTGACCATGATCATCCCTTCCGTTCCATGTGTTAATGGAGCATAGGTATTAATATCTGTAATTAAGCAATCCAATCCTTCTATGAACTTACCAACACTTTTCTCTTTTTGCTTTTCGAGCAGGTTCATTGATATGATAGGAGCGCATTCGGTGATTCCATATCCTTCGATGAGGATGGCATTCTCATTCGCTTTTTCGTAAAAAGATTTAAGGATGGATGGATGTAAGCTTTCTGCCCCAATAATTGCCAAATCAACACGTTTCAAATCAATGGGGGAGGTAATAGCAAGCAGCATTTTTAGAAATGTTGGGGTCGCTAATAATGTGTTGGCCTTGGTATGTTTTAATATTTTCAATACTTCGCGGCAGTCGGTAGGGTCAGGAGTGTAGGCTACTTTAATTCCTGAAATTAGAGGCAATATTGTCAATATAGAAAATCCAAAACTATGAAATGGAGGCAAGAAAGCCAGGAATATTTTATCACTGCTTAAAGTTAAATAATATAAAGCGCCACTCAGATCCGAAAGAATGTTTTTATGAGTTAGAGGAACTGCCTTTGGCAAGGCTTCGCTGCCTGAGGTAAATAAAATGACTGCAACATCATCGGTTTTAATATTAGGAACAAATTGGAAATACGAATTGAGTAAACCAGCAATCTTGGTAGAAGTGGAGGTTTCTTTCACTTTTTGTTCGAAGAAAATGCATTTTTCTTTCACAGAATCAGGCAATATCTCTGAAACTTTATCAAAAAATGTTTTTGCAGTAAGGATGCTTTTTAGTTCTACACTTTCGACACAATGTTCCAATGTTTTCTTTCCGACAGTCCAGTTGAGCATTACCGGAGTTTTTCCTGCTAAATAAGTTGCTATAACCAGCAATGCAGTGCTTTGCAAGGCAGGCAACATAATGCCGACATATTTGCCCTCAACTTCTTTTTTTATTATTTTAGAAACAACCATTGCTTTAAGCAGAAACTCTTTGCGGGTGGCTGTTCCAAGCATCTTGTCGTAAATAAAAGTCTCTTTTTTATATTTGTTTGCCGTTTTTAAAAATAAATCAACAATATTTTTAGATTTATCAACCTTAACTTTTTCGATTTTAGCAATGTATTTATGCAAGTTGCTGGGCTTTAATTTTTCGACATTTCCAATTCCCATAGCAAGGCGGCACAAATCTTCAATGGTTTTCAAATCGGTAACTTCTATCTGAGAGATGACGTTGAATTTATCTTCGATGGCAGCAATTACCATAATCAAGGTAAGGGAGTCTATATTGAGATCAAGACTGAGATTTGAATTTGTTTTAATTTCACTTTCATTGATATTTGCAGTTTTAGCTGTTATCGAAATTACTTGTTTGCAGACATCTTCAGAAATCTCCTTGTCATCAGATATGTCTGCATTCAACAGGTCTTCCATTGAGCCGGCGATTATGTCAGGTAAATTGCGTTTTAGTTTAGGCACAAAAAAGAAGTGTTTTAGAAACAAGGCCTTTTCTTCACCTTGTTGGTTGTATAATTCTTCTAGAAAATTGTTAAAGGCAGTTTTTCCCTCTTGCGCTTTCAATTTGGCTTCTGCGGTGATATCGTATAATTCTATGGTGACTTTCCTTTTAGGGAGAAGGAAGAGTAAATTGGCAAACACGTATAAAATAGCCTTCAGAAATGTTGTTAAAAAGCTTGGAGACTTACCAATCCAAGCTCTTGACCACATACTTCCCCATAATCCGCTAATTCTTATACCGATAACCACTGTGTTTTCGGGAAGGTTTTTAGCTATCAACCAGGCACTTTGTTTGTTGAAAATCTTTTCATATCCTTGTCCAGCAATTTGGCCAGAAGGATATAGCAATACATTTTTGTTGTTTTTTAATGCAGTAACCACATTGGTTAATATGGTATCCAACACTGTCGTATCGCGACTTCCGGCTGTCAGGTCGTTTACCTTGACAGCACCCAGTTTAATCAGTATACTTTTTAAGACAGGGATGTTAAAAAATGATTCGGTAACCACAGGAACAACGTTTACATATTTGTAAAGATGTGTGAACATGATTTGGGGATCAACCAAAGCTTGATGATTGGGCAATATAAATTTTGCAGCCTTACTTTTAAGTAAGGCTGTTCCTTTTATTTCAACTTTATAACGTAGTGAAAGAAAGAAGCGGTATATGCCAATAATGAATCTCATATTTTGGTTAAATTTCTGAATCGACGAAACATCCCTGGAACATATTTGCTCATTGCCATGGTCATTAACAATATGAGCACAACCAGTGCGATAAAAATGGCATTTGTTCCGAAGTATTTAGTGATGACAGCAAACAATGCCGCTGAAATAAAAATTAAAAGGAAGATAACGAAGTTGGAATAAGCGATCATATCACCTTGTTTTCTGCCTTCTACGCTACTTTGAACCGATGCGCTTAATGGAACCATATAAATTCCGCAAAACATGGCTGTCAGAAAAATCAATACCCCAAATATGATACCAGTAGGTTGAAAGAAATACAATATTAGCAAAGTGATGGTCATTCCTATTCCTCCTATCGGGGTCAATCCCAATTCGACTTTTCCTTTTGAAATAATTCCAGCTAGTAGACTCCCAAGGCCAATACCCATGGCGGAGGCTGTTAACACATAGCCGGTTTGGGTGTTGGTCAAGCCTAATGTTTTAGGGCAATGAACAAGGAGGTTCATCTGTAGAAAGCTGCCGATCATCCAGAAGGAAGCAAGACCAAAAATAATTAAATTTAGTCCCTTAATTGATCTGGTGAAACGGAAGGTATGAAATTCAAAAACAAAGGGAATGATAGTGTCTTTGCAGTCTTTCATAGGCTCGCTTTCGGTAACTTTAAGGCTGTAAATGGTATATAAACTGGCTGCTGAGATGATTAGAAATAAACCAGCCATGATATAAAAATTGTAATTATCAGAAATGATGGTTGCAAGCAAAGGGCCAAATAAGGCACCAAAAAATGTAAACATTTCCAAGGTGCCTGTTCCAAATGAAATGCCTTCGTTTCCTCCGATATCGCGGATTAAGCCGTATTTAGCAGGGGAGAATAAGGTGCTAATCAAACCAAGCAAAAAGATACTTCCCATCACTATATAGACATTTTCTATATAGAAACCGATGCTACCAATGACGAACAATGCAAGTTCGCCCAAGCGTGAAACAATCATTATCTTTTTCTTATACATTGTTTTTGCCAGTCTGCCAGCCAATGGCGAAAAGAAAATATATGACAATACATATAAGCCCGAAGCCAATGAGACAATCATCGATTCGTTCCCCTTGGCTACCCATTTTATAGCAAGAAGACATATTAAGGTTTTGAAAAAATTATTGTTAAAAACACCAAGAAAATTGGTAGAAAATAGGGGTATCCATTTTGTATTTGCAGGCATATTTATTTTTTAAATACAAACCTACATAAAATTTACAAAATATACCAATCACAAATGAAAATTATCTAGGAAATGAGAAACAACAGAACCAAGCACTATTTTTGAAACTTAAATTTAAATAAGCTAATATTGAAATAAATCTTTTATTTTTTATAATTTTGTTCCTTTAATAAATAACTAAAAAAAATAATATGAAAATTAAAACTTTATTATTGGCAATCATATTTGCAGGTCAATTCCTTTTTTTAAAAGCTCAGAATTGTGAATCTTATTTCCCAATGAAAGTTGGTGCATCCTGGGAAGTAAAAAATTATGATGCAAAAGACAAACTCACCAGCACCAATAAAAGCAAAATAACCAAAAGTGAAGGCACTCCAAATGATTTGGTTGCTACAGTTTGGTACGAAGCATTAGATAGCAAAAACGCTTCAGAAGGAACAGGTGAATATCTTATTAAATGCAGTAATGGTGTATTTTCTGTGAATTTAAAGAGTATGCTTAATTCTAAAACTATGGCAGCATATAAAGATATGGAAATAACTGTCATTGGTGACGATGTAGAAATGCCATCAAATCCTACAGTTGGTCAGACACTTAAAGATGCGAATCTTACATTATCAGTAACAGGAATGGCAATGATGAATTTAACTATAAAACTTTACAATAGAAAAGTAGCAGCCATTGAAACAGTTACCACTCCAGCAGGCACATTTGAAAAATGTGTAAAAATAACATATAATGCTCACACTCATATGATGTTTGACATCGAAACTTCAGGTGTTGAATGGTATTCTAAAAATGTTGGAATGGTTAAAAGCGAATCATTCGATGATAAAGGAAAAAAAATGGGTTCTTCTGTTTTAACTTCTATAAAACAATAAATTCAATTTTTAGATAAAACAATACACTATTTTATCAAAATTAACTTCAAAAAAACCTGCTTTAAACAATAGCAGGTTTTTTTATTGGCAATAAAATATTATAATTTGTAAAAAATAATATGTAGGTTTGTAAGACATTTTAGTATTTAAATCAGAATAATATGAAAATAAAATTCTCAGGTGCAGCTCGCGAAGTAACAGGTAGCAAACATCTTATTTATACCGAACATGGAAAAACAATTCTTTTAGATTGTGGGATGTATCAAGGTAAAGGATTAGAAACCGATGCTATGAATCGCAATCTGGGATTCAATCCATCATCAATTGATTATCTTATATTATCACATGCACACATCGACCATTCTGGCTTAATACCTTATATTAGTAAAAATGGTTTTAATGGTACGGTTTATTGTACTCCTGCTACCAGGGATTTATGTTCAATAATGTTGGCTGATAGTGGAAATATTCAAGAAAACGATGCAAAGCATTTTAATACAAAAAGGGAATTACAAGGATTGCCTCCAATAGAACCAATTTATACTGCTGCCGATGCTGCTCAGGCAATGGAATTGTTTGTTTCAGTTCCTTATAATAAGATATTTAAGATTGATGATAAAGTTTCTGTCAAATTTACTGATTCTGGACATATTTTAGGTAGTGCTGCTATTAATTTAGCAATAACAGAAAAACACACAACTCATAAATTATGTTACACAGGCGATATTGGAAGACCACATAATCGTATTCTTAAATCACCACAACCTTTTTCGCAAGCTGAAATAATTATTACCGAATCAACATATGGTGACAGGCTTCATGAAGGGATGAAAGATTCAGAGGAAAAGCTATTAGAAATCGTAAAATATACTTGTGTTGAAAAGAAAGGGAAATTAATAATTCCTTCATTTAGTGTTGGAAGAACTCAGGAAATTATTTATGCACTTGATATTCTAAAAAACAGAAACAAATTACCAAATGTTAAAATTTATATAGATAGTCCCTTATCAACAAATGCAACAAATATCATGCGCTTACATCCTGAATGTTTTAATCAGGATATTTTAAATTATATGCAAACAGATCCTGATCCATTTGGGTTTAGTAATTTATTTTATATAACAACCAAGGAGGATTCAAAAAAACTCAATAAAATAGAAGAACCTTGCGTTATTATTTCTGCATCCGGAATGATGGAAGCTGGCAGGGTTAAACATCATATTGCAAATAGTATTTCAAATTCTAAAAACACTATTCTTGTTGTAGGTTATTGTGCTCCAACAACCTTAGGTGCCAGAATTGTGAGAGGAGATAAAGTTGTTTCTATTTATGGTAAAGAACATATCGTAAAAGCTGATGTAAGGATACTTGAATCTTTCAGTGCCCATGGCGACTATAAAGAAATGATAGACTATTTAAGTTGTCAGGATAAAAACAAGTTAACAAAATTGTTCTTAGTTCACGGAGAATATGAAGTACAGCAACATTATAAATCAACTTTAGAATCTAATGGATTTTCACGAATTGCTATTCCAGAGATGGGAGAAGAATTTACATTTTAGCAATTTTGTTTTATTGATTATTTCCAATTTTTCTAATTTAATATTTTTAAAAATAAAATCCCATTCCGTTTAAGAATAGGATTTTAAAAATTAAATTTAAAAGTAGAAAAATTTATTTTTTTGCTGAAGATTCTAATATTTCCTTAAGTTTATCAACTTCAGCTTTAAGATTATCAATATCATTTACTTTATTTTTTAGCTGTTTGTTTTCATTTTGCAACAACTCAATTTGTTTTTGTTGCTCTTTTATTGCTTCTGCCAGAACTGCAGAAAGTTCAGCATAATAAACCCCTTTAAATCCATCTACAGGATTAGTAAAAACAAGTTCAGGGAATATTTTCTCCATATCCTGAGCAATAAAACCTATTCTAATAGCTTTTGTTTCGTCTTTTATATAAGAATATGTTTTGGGTTGAAGTGTCAGGACTTTTTCTAAGCAATTTTTTAAAGGCTTAATGTGTTCTTTTAATCTTTCATCAGAACTTGTTAATGACAAAGAACCACCAGCAGTAACATACAAAGGCACTCCAGGATAACCACTTTGAATACCTCTAAATCGTGCATTCCCATTCACGTCTAACATCTGAGTGGGTGGATCGGTAACTGGATTTAAACCTATTCCAAAATAACCATTATTATATAAAAAGGCTTTATCCACATTATCAATTCTAAAACCTAACCAACCATTACCAGATGCAATGTTCACTATTGTTTTTTTCCCATCATTGCTTTGAGCTAAAGCAAAACCAGTCAAATTTGCACTACTACGATGAGAAAAACAAGCAACAGTGGAACCATATCCAACATCTCCAACAAATGTATTGGCTAAATTTAGTTGATTTGTATTAAAATTACCAAAAATAAATGCTGCTGGGCCTGTTTCAGCATTTTTTCCTATTATCAATTTATCAGAGCCAGTTTCATCAAAACCAGCATTACTACCAATAAAAACATTTCCACTTCCCCCATTATTATTTGCACCTGCCGCAGATCCAATAAAAACATTATTACTTCCTCCTTGAACTGATGAACCAGCAGAGCTACCTATTA
>DYDE01000001.1:70749-84359 GCA_020718065.1 Marinifilum sp.
GCACCATTAAAAAGGGTATAACCTGCGCCATTGCCAACCAAAACATTTCTTCCTCCATTTGTGCAATTATATCCTGCAAGACTTCCAACAAAAACGTTTTCTGATGCATTAGAGGTCGATCCCGTTTTATAACCAATATATACATTGACCGATCCTGATAAGTTGTTTCTCCCACTTTCATATCCTAAAAAAATATTCTGATATCCGTTTGTGTTTTTATCCCCTGCTTTATGTCCAATAAAATAATTGCTGGGTGTTAATTTTAAATAGTTTTCAGAAGAACCTGTATAGATATTTCCAACTCCAAACCCTTTAATTGTGTCATTTGTATATATTCTGGTACTATCATGATTTACCATTAAATAATTTCCACTACCTTTGGTAGCTCCTCGACCACTTACTGCAAACCCTCCTACTGTTCCTGTTAACAAATCTGGAACATAAACCCTCACTCCTTGAGGGAAAACAGCAAAAACAGGATGACCTAAGTTATCTTTAACAACAAATAAAGTGTCATTAATATTGGTAGTTGTTTGCTTGATAACTAATTTGCTTGTTGGGGAATTTGTCCCAATACCAACATTGCCAATATTGTTGTTATAAATATTATTGCCATTTGAATTCCATGAATTTCCACCAGCACTTCCAGCATATAATGCATATGGGACCGATAATAATTGAGTTGTCCCCATTGTGGTATATGTAGTTCCTCCACTTGGGTCTAATTCAACTTTTAAAAAATAAGAATTATTTCCCCAACTTATTGTACTAAAATTTCCACTAACACAAGTTCCATTTCCAATATTTAAATCAGCCATGCCAAAAGCATTGGTTGTTAAAAAATGTGTTTCTACAAAAACGGAAGATCCACTAGCACTTCCTTGAAGAATACTCATTCGAAACCTTACATTTTGATTTGCAAGAATATTTCCTGTTGAACCTCTGGCTATTGCCTGATATTTAAATGCCTGAGGTGATTGTGCTTTGATAATGCTAATATTTAACATTATAGATACAATTAACAAAATGATGTAAACTTTTTTCATATATTTAATATTTAATATTTAATTGTTTATATGTCTTTTGAATGACTAAATTAATAAAAAACAAGTTAAATTTAACAATTTAGCAATTTTAATATTTATTCTGAAAGTATCATCCTTTTTGTACTTATTTCATTGTTATCAATAAATAATGAATAAATGTACATACCCGAACCTGTAAGTTCAGTAGCATTTATCTTTAAGAGGTAATCCCCTCTTTCATTGATGATGATGCTTTTTATGTGCTTACCATTCATATCAAAAATCATAAGCTTGGCTGATGATGCATTTGAAGGAATGCTGCATTTTATTTCTGTCGAAATACCAAATGGATTAGGAATGTTTTGTTCAAGATCTGATTGAAGTTGAGTACTAGTATTTATATTAGAAACCAGACCTGCATCAAAAATAATCTTTTCAAGTCTTTCTATTTTTTCTTCCAATGCTTCAATTTTTAATTCTTTTTCTTTATCCAAAGCACTTAATTCCTGAACTGATTTTACCAAAGGCACCACAAATTCAGCATAACGAATACCATAATAGTCATTTTCATTCTTTGGCAAATCAACACCACTAAAGTTAGAAATATTCATTTCCTTAAGTATCTTTTCAACATCTTGTGCAACAAAACCCGATTGGGTGATGGATGTATTGTTATTTTTAATTCTCAAAGAATCAGGAATTTTCATAAAAGCATCAAAAGCATCTTTATCTATAATATAACTTACAGGCTCCAATTTATTAATAAAATCAAGTCCAACTACATCATGTTTAATTTTCTTTTTAAATCTGCCATCCGACAATGTAGTCCATGAAACCTGCCCACCAATGCTAGTAATGCTGCTGTTACCTATACGTACTTGATTTGAAGCGTTGGCTGTTGCGTTAAACCCAATACTTGTTGTATTTGAGAATGTTGCTACACCAAAACCTGAATAACGACCTATAGCTGTATTGTATTCCCCGGTAGTGTTTGAATACAATGACAGGCTGCCAACAGCTGTGTTGTATTTTCCTGTGGTATTTGAAATCATTGAACCATATCCGATGGCTGTATTATCAATTCCGATAGTATTTGAAGATAATGAATACATTCCATTTGTTGTATTTGCAGACCCTGTTGTATTTGTATATGCAGAATAATAGCCACAGATTGTATTGCCATTTCCGGTAGTGTTTGAAATTAATGAATTAGCGCCGATTGTTGTATTGTAAAACCCAGTTGTATTCGCTTTTAATGAGGAGTATCCGATTGCTACATTAAGGGTTCCGCTGGTATTTGAGTATAATGCCCAACCTCCGATGGCAGTATTATTAATTCCAGATGAATTTGAGTACAACGACCAACCACCAATAGCTGTATTATTATATCCATAGGTGTTTTTTTGAAGTGAACGATATCCACTTGCTGTATTATAATATCCACTGGTATTGTATTGCAATGCAAAAGACCCAATTGCTACATTTTTATATCCAGTAGAATTAACTTCCATTGAACTGTAACCTAACGCTATATTTTCATTTCCTGATGTATTTGACTTCAAAGAAGCATAGCCTAAGGCTATATTATCATTTCCTGTGGTATTTGAATACAATGAATTGTGCCCAATTGCTATATTATCGAATCCAGAAATATTTGAGTATAATGAATAACTTCCATTGGCAATATTATTATGTCCTGTAGTATTTGAGAATAATGAACTATAACCATTTGCAGCATTATCATATCCAGTAGTATTAGAATACAAAGAATAGCTTCCAAAAGCACTATTGTAAGAGCCACTTGTGTTAGAATACAAAGCTCCTAATCCATAATTTGTGTTGTAAATCTGTGCTTTTAAAATTAGAAAGCTACAAAAAATGAAAACTAAAGAAATAAAGAAACGTTTTTTCATAATTTTTAATTTTTAAGATTAATATTATTTTTGTTTAAAGTGATCGTTATTATTGATTTATTAAATTTTAACAATTTTAAATGTTTTCATGTTTTTTCCAGAAGCTTTATTTACGGTTAATATGTAAATAGAATTTGGTAAGCTATTTAAATCCAATTCAGTTTGATTTTCCAAAAAATTTACTGTTTTTTTTAAGACACAAATTCCATTATTATTAGTAATATTTATTATATATAGGTCTTCTTCTGTATTTTGCCAATTAATTCTTATTAAGCTGCTTGTTGGATTAGGATACACACTAAAATTAAAAGAATTATCAGCTATTTCACCAATTGAATTAATGATATAGGTGTTTTGTTGAAATCCTTGTGTTAATATAATATTTCCATTTGTCAGTGTTGAAATAACAACTTCACCTAGAGTCCAAGTCAATTGAGTATTGGCACTAACAAAATTTCCTCCAGCGGAAGCAATTACAAAAGGATTTACACTTTGACAATAAATCGATGACTCATTATTAATCAGTAATACTAATGCGTAAATAAATATTAATAATATTTTTTTCATAAGTTTTTATTTTTTTTTAATAATTCACTTTTTTCTAAATACCATTTTTGATTATAATGTTTTAAATAAAAATATTCTGTATTTGAACATTTTTCGTTTTGGGTGCAATCTTCTTTTAAGGAATATATATAAGCGTATTCTACTTTTGCTTTGGTTACATTTTCATTGCTTTGCTCTATAATTATATTACTTGATATTATCTTAAATGATGATTTATTTTCATTTACCCATAAGCATTTTAAATAAGACCCTGCAAGTGTTCCAATTTTATCAATCATTACATCTTCCTGTAGTTTTATATATTCTGGATAAATAAGTGAACGTAATGTTAACGTATCTCCTTTTTCCACAGCTATAAACCATTGTAAAACTACATCTGAGATATTATTGTTTTGAGTAAATGATTTGTTGTTTGTATTAAAATTCAACATTAGTGCGAATAAAAAGTATTTAAAAAAACCAATTGAGTTCATAAATGTATTTATCAAAACTTTCAAGGCAAATTTAAAATCCCTTTTTGCTTAATAAAAATCATATCTGTTCATAAGTATACTTTTGAACAGAATCAATCTCAATTGAACTGTTTTACAGACATTTAAATAGCTGTTCAAAATTATATAAAGTATAATAATGAACTGTTTTAATAAGAAAATTTTAGAAAAAGAATTAGATTTTTATGTTTGCCTTTTTGAATTCAGAAGGTGTGGTAGAAGTAAATTTTTTAAAAGCACTAATAAAAGAGGTTCGACTATTGAAACCGACACTTTTGCCAACTGCTTCAAAAGTTAGATTGAAAAATTCATTATCACATAAACGTTTTTGTGCTTCTTTTATTCTAAATGAATTAATAAAATCATTAAAATTCAAATTGAGTTTTGAATTGATGGTTTGTGACAATACATTGACAGGTATGTTTATTTGTTTAGCAAGTGATGGCAAAGTAATATCATCGTTTAAAAAGATTTTCACTTCTTCCATGTACTTAACCAATTGCTCAAATATTTCATCCCTTTCTATATCCGTAAGTTTGGAATGAGCATATTTTTCAGGTTGTGTTTTCATTTGCTGATTCAACTCAAAACCTGCCAATTTAGAAAGCATTTCATTTTTTTGCTTAACCAATAATTCCTTTACTTTTTTGTTTTCTTGGTATTTTCGGTAAAATCGTATTGAAAAAAAGCAGAGTATTAACAAAACAATAAGTGAACAACCCAAAATCAATCTCATTTTATTTAACTTTTTATCTTTTATTTCTTTTTCTTTGCTCAATCCCGAAATCTGTTCATTCTTTTTTTCAGTTTCATATCGGGTTTGAATTTCATTAAATATTTTTTGTGATTCTTTATCAAAAATAGAGTCTTTAGCATCTGTATATAACTTATAATATTTTAATGAATTTTTAAAATCTTGTGTTTGCTCATATAATTTAGATAATGAAAAACAAGTTTCTTTAATTTCTTCAATGTCATTCAATCGTATAGAAAGATTTAAACTTTGATAATAATAGTTTACTGCTTGATCATAGTTTTTCAGTTTTAATAAATCGTTTGCTAAATCCCGGTATGTAGATGCAATATGTATGCTATCGCCTGTTTCCAATAGTGTTATTAAAGCTTTTTTATGATATTCCATTGAGTTATCATATTTCTCCTGATCATAATAAATAGTGCCAATATTTTCATAACATACTCCCACATTAACCCAATTTTCAGTCTGTTCAAAAATAGCAGTTGATTTTTTAAAATTTATCAATGCTGAATTAAGGTCATTTTTACTGTAATACATAGAGCCAATATTTAATAAATAAGTGGCTATTGAGTTTTTATATGAAATATTATCAGGTTCTTTTTTTAATAAGATTTGCATTTTAGCATAGCTTTTTTCAAAATATTCTAAAGCTTTGTCATACTTTTCATAGGAAGCGTAAATGAGTCCTATATTGCTATATAAAATACAAATGTCTTTATCTTTATGAAGTCTTTCTTTTATTTTTAATGATTTGTGATAGTAATCAATTGCTTTTTCATATTCACTCATTTCGTTGTAAACCAATGCTATATTGTTATATGAAACCGCCAATGAATTCTCTGCTTTAATTTCTTCTTTTATTTTAATACTAATTAAATAATTATCAATAGATTGTTGAAAGGCTCCCTGAGTATAATAATTCATTGCTATAGCACCATAACCAATAGCTATTCCTTTTTTAAAATTACGTTGTTGGCTTAATTGTAGAATATTATTCGCAAGTTCTCCAGCTTCCTTGGTGTCTTGTTCAATTAAAATATCAAAAGCGCTATTATATATAAAAATACTATCTTCAAATGTTTTTGCTGTTTTTAATTTTGAAAACAAGCTATCATTATTCTTTTGAGAATAAACATATCCTAAACTCAGAAAAAACAAAAAGGAGCTTAAAATAAGTAGTTTTATTATTTTCATTGGCGAATGTTCTTTTGAAATTGATGGGTTATTTAAAATATATTCGCAAAAATAGATTATTTTTATTTCATTAAGAAAACCTAAAGATTGATTTTTAAATTAAGGTTAGATTTTATGTTTTCAAGACATCCTACAAAACCTCTTCCTGTAATACAATAATCTAAACCTCAATTATTTTTATTAATGAAATAATAGATAAATAGCATATTTTTTTTTTATATTGAATTATTTTGTACTTTTGCACCGCAGAAGTAAAAAAGAGGGGATCAGAAGTCCCCTCTTTCTGTATGATAAATAACAAAAGATGATTAAAGAAACAATTATTAGGGATCTGGTTGAAGCAAAACTTAAGCTTACAAACCTTTTTTTAGTTGATGTTAAAGTGAGAGTTGGAAACAAAATAATTGTTTATGCAGATGGAATAAATAGTATAACAATTGATGAATGTGCTGAAATTAGTAAACATATTGAATCGCATTTAGATAGAGAAATAGAAGATTATGAACTTGAAGTTTCTTCACCAGGTATCACCCAACCCTTAAAAGTAGAAAAACAATACAAGAAACACCTTGGCAAACAATTACAAGTTTTAATGAAAGATGGGATAAAAAGAAACGGAACACTTCTTAACTATGATAAAGATGGGTTTCAAATGGAGGAAAAAACAAAATTAAAAGGAAAATCAGAAATTGTAATATCAAGATTATTATTCAACGATATAAAAGAAACAAAATTACTTATAACATTTTAAGAAATAAAATAATACAAATAGATTAACAGATGGAAAACATTAATTTAGTTGAGTCTTTTTCGGAATTTAAGGAATTTAAGAATATAGACCGTCCAACATTGATGCGCATACTTGAAGATGTATTCAGAAATATGTTGATAAAAAAGTATGGGTCAGCAGATAATTTCGACATTATTGTTAATATCGATAAAGGCGATCTTGAAGTATGGAGAAATCGTATAATTGTTGAAGACGGAGAAGTTGAAGATTCAAACTCTCAAATTGCATACTCTGAAGCTTTAAAAATTGAACCCGATTTTGAAATAGGTGAAGAAGTTACTGAAGAAGTGAAAATGCTTGATTTTGGTAGAAGAGAAATATTATCTATTCGTCAAAATTTACAATCAAAAGTGCTCGATTTAGAAAAAGACAACGTATATAAAAAATATCAGGAACGTATTGGTGAAATTATTACTGGAGAAGTTTATCAAGTTTGGAAAAAAGAAATTATGGTATTGGATGATGAAGGTATTGAATTATTATTACCAAAAACCGAACAAATACCCAGTGATTTCTATCGCAAAGGCGATTCATTAAAAGCTGTCGTTTCAAAAGTGGAAATGAAGAACAATACTCCAATGATCATATTATCGCGTACTTCTCCATTGTTCCTCGAAAAATTATTTGAATCTGAAGTTCCTGAAGTTTTCGACGGACTTATTACCATCAAAAATATTGTTAGAATGCCTGGTGAAAGAGCAAAAGTTGCTGTAGAATCTTATGATGACAGAATTGACCCTGTTGGTGCTTGTGTGGGTATGAAAGGTTCCAGAATTCATGGTATTGTTAGAGAACTAAGAAACGAAAATATTGACGTTATCAATTTCACTACAAATAATTCTTTATATATAACCAGAGCTTTAAGCCCAGCTAAAATATCGTCTATAAAACTTGATGAATCATTTAAAAAAGCAGATGTTTTTCTTAAACCAGATCAGGTTTCATTGGCTATTGGGAAAGGTGGATTTAATATTAAACTTGCAGGTGAACTTACTGGTTACAAAATAGATGTTTACAGAGATATTGATTCTGATGCAGAAGATGTGGATTTAGAAGAATTCTCAGATGAAATTGATGAATGGATTATCAAAGAATTTAAAGCTATTGGATGCGATACTGCAAAAAGTGTTTTAGATTTAAGTATTGACGAATTGGTTAATCGTACAGATTTAGAAGAAGAAACTGTAAAAGAAGTAATGAAAATATTAAAAGCCGAATTTGAATAAAAATGCTTAAACGACATTGATTTTGTTAAATTTTACCAAGAAAATTATACGATACTTTTAAACTATGACAGAAACAACCCAAACCATTCGATTGAGCAAAGCAGCAAAAGAATTTAATGTTGGTATCTCCACCATTATTGATTTTCTTGCAAAGAAGGGTCATAAAATTGATTCTAATCCTAATACCAAAATTTCTGAAGAAGTTTATGCTATTCTGGTTAAGGAATATCAATCGGAAAAAATTGTCAAGGAAGAATCAAAAAAGCTTGATATTGGAGGAATAAAAAAAGAAACTATTGTTATTCCTGAAATCAAAACTCCTGTTAAAGAAGTTGTTAATGAAATTGAAAAAGAAACCGAAAAGGAAGATTTCATTATTAAAACCAATGTTACTACTGTAGTGAAAGAAGAAATTATTAAAAAAACCGAAACTTCTACACTAAAAATAATTGGCAAAATGGATACCGATGAGCTAGATAAAGTATCTGGTAAAACTAAATCATCAAAATCAAAAGAAATTACAATAGAAAAAGAAGGAAAAACAGAGAAAATTAAAAAAGAATCAATAGCAAAAACAAAAAAAACAAAAGAAAAAGAAGTTGAAAAGGAATCAATTGAAGAACAATTGGATTTGTTTGAACCTGAAACAATTGAAACTGAAATTGAAAAAGACATAGAAAAAGAAGTTGTTCAAGAAACAAAACCCAAAGAAAAACAAGTTGAAGAAACTATTTCAAATGTTGCGAAGGTTCATTTAGAAGTTAAAGTTACAGGAAAAATGGATTTAGATTCACTCAATTCTAAAACAAAACCTGCAAAGAAATCAAAAGAAGAAAAAGAACAAGAACGTTTAGCAAAAAAAGATGCTTTAAAAAAGAAACCTAAAACTGGATCTAAAAAACAAAAAACTGAAAACGAAGAAGAAGAAGAAGCTATAGAGACGGCTCCAGTTGAAGAAGTTATAGAAATTAATGAATTAATTTCTACAGAAACCAAAGAAGAAGAAAAAATAATTGTACCAGAACAAGATGACAATTTTCATAAAACTGAGTTTATTAAACTTGAAGGGCCTACTATTCTTGGCAGAATTGAACTTCCAGTAGCTAAAGAATTAATAAAAAAACCTGTTGCATCATCATCAGATGAAATGAAAGCAGCAGCAAAAAAGAAAAAGAGAAAACGTATTAGAAAAGATGTAAGAGCCATTGAGCCAGCTCAACCTCAACAAGCATCAAACCTTGTTCTTCAAAAAAATAAATTTCCTAAAGGAAAACCTACTGGTAAAAAAGATTTTGTAAAACCAGAAGTTGACGATGATGAAATACAAAGACAAATAAAAGAAACTTTAGCACGTCTTAGTGGAACTGGCAAATCTAAAACATCCAAACATAGGAGGTTAAAAAGGGAAATAGCAAACCAACAATTGCAAGAAGAACTTGAAAAAACTGAACAAGATAAAAGCACTATCAAAGTTGCTGAATTTGTTACAGCATATGAATTAGCAAGCTTAATGAATGTATCTGTTAATGATATTATTTCAACTTGTCTTAATCTTGGTATATTTGTTTCAATCAATCAACGTTTAGATGCAGAAACACTGGTAATTGTTGCTGATGAATTTGGTTTTAAAGTTGAATTTGTTAATGTTGATGCTCAGGATAAAATTAGCGAGGAAGTTGACAAAGAAGAGGATCGCAAACCAAGAGCTCCTATTGTAACTATCATGGGGCATGTCGATCATGGAAAAACCTCATTACTTGATTATATTAGAAAAACCAATGTTATTGCTGGTGAAGCTGGCGGTATAACACAGCATATTGGTGCTTATGAAGTTCAATTAGAAAATGGGAAAAAAATAACTTTTCTTGACACTCCTGGCCACGAAGCATTCACTGCAATGCGTGCCAGAGGTGCTAAAGTAACTGATATTGTTATTATTGTGGTAGCTGCTGATGATAATGTGATGCCTCAAACCATTGAAGCAATCAACCATGCGCAGGCTGCAAATTCACCTATTATCATTGCTATAAATAAAATTGATAAACCTGGTGTAAATACTGAAAAAATAAGAGAAGGTTTGTCGAAAATAAATATTCTTGTGGAAGATTGGGGTGGAAAATACCAATGTCAGGAGATTTCTGCTAAAAAAGGGATCAATATTGAATTATTGCTCGAAAAAGTATTGCTCGAAGCAGAAATGCTCGACTTGAAAGCAAATCCTGCAAGAAAAGCTTTAGGTACTGTTATAGAATCTTCACTTGATAAAGGTAGAGGTTTCGTTTCAAAACTTTTGGTTCAAAATGGAACTCTTAAAGTTGGGGATATTGTTTTAGCAGGCTGTTATTATGGAAGAGTAAAAGCCATGTATAATGAAAGAAATATTAAAATAGATGAAGCGGGGCCTTCCGCACCAGTTCTTTTGCTGGGATTAAATGGAGCTCCGCAAGCTGGTGATACTTTTAATGTCATGGCTGATGAACATGAAGCTAAAAATTTAGCTAACAAACGCCTACAACTTCAACGCGAACAAGGTATTCGTACGCAGAAACATATTACTCTTGATGAAATCGGACGAAGAATTGCAATTGGTGACTTCAAAGAGTTGAATATTATTGTGAAGGGTGATGTTGATGGATCAGTTGAAGCATTATCAGATTCATTAATGAAATTATCTTCTGGAGAAGTTCAGGTAAATGTTATCCACAAATCGGTTGGACAGGTTACTGAATCTGACGTTTTGCTCGCATCTGCATCTAATGCTATAATTGTTGGATTCCAGGTTCGTCCTTCTGTTCAGGCACGGAAATTAGCCGAACAAGAACAAATAGATATCAGAAATTATTCTATTATATATACAGCAATCAATGAAATTAAATCGGCAATAGAAGGTATGCTATCTCCTGAAATAGAAGAAAAAATACTTTGCAATGTTGAAATACGTGAAATATTTAAAATTACTAAAGTTGGCACAATTGCTGGCTGTATGGTGCTTGATGGGAAAATCATGCGTAATACCAAGATACGTATTATTCGTGATGGTATTGTTGTTTATACCGGTTCTCTTGCATCTCTCAAACGTTTTAAAGATGATGTAAAAGAAGTAGTAGTTGGACAAGACTGCGGGCTTAATATTGAAAACTTTAATGATATCAAAGTTGGTGATATAGTTGAGGGTTACGAACAAACCGAAACCAAACGGAAACTATAACATTTCTTTTTTATAAAAATTACAATCCTACAAGGTTTACTTGTGGGATTTTTTTCTTCTAAACAAACCTTAAATTTGAAACACAATTAATAAAAAACGGCTTAGATATACTCTAAGCCGTTATAAGCACAATGCTTTATTTTTGTTTTAGTTTATTGGTATGTTATTGTTATTCTTTTATAAACTTAAAGTTTGTATTATCTGCAAATATTATAAAATACATACCTGATGATAGGCTTGAAACATCAATAGCATCTGTACCATTTATGTTGCCAGATATTACTAAATTTCCAGTAGAAGAATATATTTTGTATTCAACATTACCATTAACTCCTGTAACATTTATTGATTTATTTGTAATAGTTGGATAAATAGAAATATTATTTGCTGATTTATTATCAACAGACATTACTTTATTATCTTTGTATAGTACTTTTTCACAAGGAATCACTGCTCTTACTGGAATTTCATATTCTCTTAAATTCAATGTAGCATAATGAGTTTCAACCAAATCCCCTTTTATTTCATTAATTGGCATTTCATAAGCATAATTCCTTACATCAAAGTAAGCATCATGACATTTTTCTTTTATTATTTCATATGACTCAACAACATAAGGGGCATATGATAAACGAGATACACCGTCATGGTAACTGCTTGAAAAACCAGCATTGGTTATACCATCTTCTTTATTATTCATCATCAATCTAAATATTTTATCTTCACCCAAATCTCCAAATACTCTATAATCTAAAGGGTTTCCTTCGTAAGTAGTTTTAAGTAAAAAAGCATCAATTGATTTATTTGGTGTGAACACTGTACTTTCGTAGAACCCATTAACATAAATATCTTCTTTAAATGAAATAACATTTTGAGCAAATTCTCCGGTTCCAGCATTTAAAGGCAAGTCATATCTTTGTTGCCATGAAATATTTCCATTATTTTTATCAATTGTATACAATATAACATCATCCCATCTAACAAGGTTGTTTCTTAAACACTTCGTACGACCACAAATAACCAGTTCATCTTTTACCATTGATGTGCAAATGCCATTGCCTTCTTCAGTATAAGTATATAATAAATTGTTTTGATTACCATATAAGTAACTGAAAATATTATTTCCATACACATCAACTTTTGTTACAATAATATCTTTATTATTCCCAATTATTGAATTTCCGACAACTGCAAAATCAGGCAATTCATTTTCTTTTAAAACAGGAACAACTTGGTTATATACAAATTGGTCTGTACGTGTATATCCTACAGTATTGTATTCCCAATTTGGATTACCCGAATCATCAATACATAAAATAACCCCTGGTTTTGCTGTAGATTCAACATTTGTTGTACTTCCAACTGCAACAAACTTATATCTAATATCATCTTTATATATTATTTCTGTAATTGAATTAAGATAAGTTATTGATGGATATGTTTTTCCCCAGGTAAAATTAAAGCCATCATCAAATTTTGCAATAAAAGCATTAATTCCATTACCATAATTAATATTACCACAAATTATATAGCCATTATCTGAGGTATTAATAGCATCTTTTGTTTCAATTTTATAAGTTATTCCACTTATTATAGGTGCATAATATTTAACAAATTGAATATTAAAATAATCATCTAGTTTAATAGCTAACAGATTTGTTCTTGTACTAGAAATAGAAGGATTAGTAGCCAACAGGAACCCATCTTGTTTAACACCGTCTGTAAGTGTGAAATTGGTGGTGCTGTACCTCCAGTCTGCAACAGGATAAATACCTTGGAAATTTTGAACATACTGTCCAAATGTTACACAAACTTGTGTAAAAATTATGACAGCTAATAACAATAAAGCTTTTTTTGATTTCATATTTGTATAGTTTAGTTATATGTCTACTCTTTTTCTGGATTTTCGACTTAACTCCATTTTTTATGAAACAAATTTATAATAATAATTATATATAAAAAAATTATTTTAACATATTTTATATTTAAATTATAAAAAACATTTGTAGTGTATTGTATAAGTTAAATTTATTGCATGAATTCATGTAATGTATTCATTAATATTACAATTTAATATATCAAGACAAGTATTAATATATTATAATATCTTAATCTGATTACTTATATAATGTTATGAAAAGCATGATATATTATATTTTTTAATTATATGTGTGTTTTATTAAAATTAATTCTGTTTATCATGTTAATTTAAATTTTAGTTCTTTTTATTTTTAAATATTTTAATAATAAATCATATTAGGCTACACCATTCTCTTTAATGTAATTTTGGTTATAAAACACTGCATTGAATATAAAATAAGATATTAAAAGATAATTAGTGTCAGCAAGAAAACGTCAATAATTTCGTTACTCTTGTTTTGAAAACAGTCGTTTACCCAAGTAAACTCCTTGATTTTCAAAACTGCGAAAGCCTCATTC
>DYDE01000001.1:84408-84558 GCA_020718065.1 Marinifilum sp.
TATTAAACCATTAGTCAATCATTATTTTTAATGTTTTATTTTAGATTTTGGAAGCTTAATAAGAAAAAAATTATATTAAACATTTGACAGGAGTATCTGTTTGTCTCGCTTGAGCAGGAAAGTGTCTCGCTCGGTCGGGAGAATGTATCG
>DYDE01000167.1 GCA_020718065.1 Marinifilum sp.
TGTTATTAATTTTCAATCAAGAATAAAACAAAAAAAGCAATATTTAGATTCCTTACAGCACCAAATATATATTATAGGAACTGAATATGGTATTACGGATGTTGTTGGACAATCAAAAGAAATTACTAAAGGATTCCTAAGAACTACATCTTCAAATATTAATACTTCCGAGGTACTCAAATTGAAAAAAAATATGGAAGAAAAAGGTGGTGAACTGACAAAACTAAATGCTTTGTTAGGCAATGCATCTTATCAATATGAAGTGTTAAAAGCCGATTATGAAAAAATGTTGATGGGATATGAAAGAGATTTTACATATACAAATGTAGTAACTAAGCCCTACGTTGCTGATAATAAATCGTTTCCTAAGCGTTTTCTGATTGTGTTAATTTCAACTATTGCTACATTATTTTTATCATTGTTGGTTATTGGAGTTTTAGAAAAGATTAGAGTTAAAAAAGTAACCAATTAAAATAAAGACTTACTTTTGTTTGGAAAAATAAAAATATACATCGTATATCTGGTTTGTGCAATTTTCATTGCATTTAATGCCTATTTCATTGCTAAAAATGAATATTGGGTGCTTGCAATACCAGCAGCAATTCTTATTATTCTAATGTATTTTTTTGCTCTTGATAAACTAATGTTTATCATTGTTTTTTTTACTCCACTATCAGTTACATTAAGTCAATCGGAGTTGGGGGTTGGCTTTGCATTGCCGACAGAACCCCTTATGTTTGGGATAATGATTATGTTTTTTATAAAGTTGTTTTTTAATAATACTTTCAACAAACAAATATTAAAGCACCCTGTAACTATTGCAATACTATTAAGCCTCACATGGATGTTTATTACAAGTTTAACTAGTGAATTACCTTTGGTTTCAATTAAATATTTAATATCAAGATTATGGTTTGTTATTACTTTCTATTTTGTTGCGACACAGTTGTTTAAAAAGTTTAAAAATATTAATATTTTTGTTTGGATGTACACTATTCCTTTAATGGGAGTTATTTTATATACAACAATATTACATGCACAAAGAGGGTTTGATGAACAATCTGCTCATTGGATAATGTCTCCTTTTTTTAATGATCATACTGCATATGGGGCAATATTAGCTTTATTTGTACCAATTATTATTGGATATATTATTGAATACCAAAATAAAAAAATCTATAGGTTAATTGCTATTTCTGTATTGGGTATGCTTTTTTTAGCTCTTGTATTATCATATTGCAGAGCTGCTTGGTTAAGTTTGGTTATAGCATTTATTGCTTTTCTGGTACTCAGATTTAAAATTAATTATAAAGTTGTTTTTCTTTCATTATTTTTTCTCATAGGTAGTTTTTTAGTTTTGCAAAATCAAATATGGATGAAATTAGAAAAGAATAAGCAGGCATCTTCTAAAAATTTCACTGAACATATACAATCAATCACAAATGTATCTACTGATGCTTCAAATACAGAAAGATTAAATAGATGGTCTTCTGCTATAAGAATGTTTAATAAACGACCATTCTTTGGTTGGGGACCTGGTACTTATCAATTTGTTTATGCTCCTTTTCAAGCATCAAAAGAAAAAACAATAATTAGTACTAATACAGGTGATAAAGGTAATGCTCATAGTGAATATATTGGTCCTCTCTCTGAGCAAGGATTATTAGGTACTTTGTTTTTTTTAGGTATAATTGTATCTGTAATATATACTGCTATTCGGGTATATAAGAGAGCTAAACAAAGATTAGTAAGAAATACTGCTATTGTATTTCTTGTTGGTTTAATTACTTATTTAGTGCATGGTTTTCTAAATAACTTTTTAGATACAGACAAAGCCTCAGTTCCATTCTGGGGATTTATAGCTATTATTGTAGTTTTGGATGTTTACTTTAAGGATGAACCCGAACCTGTGAAAGTGGAAGAAATAAATCCTAGAGAAAAAACTCAGGTTTAACAAGAAATGATTACCATATAAATATTTCCTTTTTTGTTTTGGGACGTCTTGTTTCTTCCCATTTAAAATTTCTTAATATTAAATCATTGGGAGCTAAATCTTTTTCAGGATATAAAGTAGCTATTGGTTTCACAAGGAATACAATTTTGTTTACTTTATTTTCTTTTAAATAAATTTCCATATTTAAAGATTCTGCTTTGTTGATACCTATAAGAGCTTCCTTTTCATCTCTTACAAAATAAATAGATTCACTATTTTTAAATACATTAATTTGAACCAATTCATTATTATTAAAATATCCAATCATATCTTTGCCTTTAATTTGATTGAATTTTAAACTATCATCTTTTGATATTACAAAGGAAGAATTATAAAGATAGATAGATTTTACTGCGTTTTTAGTAGTAAAAATATGAATTGAGTCAGCGGATAGTTGATTTTCTTCAGACCATAAAACAGGATTGTAATATAAATAAAGTGTTGAATCTTTTAACTTATATACCAAAGAATCACTCATTCCTTGCAAATCTATTTTAAAAAACTTTGCTTTATTGTAAGCAAATATTGTTTTTTCTTTTTTTATAGTATCTTCAACAGCTTTAAGTGTATCTGCATGTAAATATAAAGAATCTGAATCTCCAATTTGTGTAAGCATTGCATCTATAACAACAATTGAAACTGCTTTTTTTTCATCATACTCACCATAACCACCGGTAATAATCATTTTTTGAACGGTATCAGTTATAACAACATTATTATATGCTTTGCCAAGACCTATTTTCTTGTCATAATACAAACTATCACCACTTAGTTTTTGTGTTTTGTTTTCAATAAATGCATTTTTCTTACATAAAGAAACATCTTTTTTAGTATCATACCACCCTAGTTCACCATAAATATGGTTTTCTTTATTGTAAATATTGGTAGGTCCTGTAAAATCTGCTATTTCGCTTCTTGAGTTGTATTGTAAAGTATCTGTATAAAGAGTAAACTGAGGATTTTCGAGTACTACGCTATCTCTAAAAAGAAATTGTTTTTTGTCAGATTGATAAAATCCCCAAATGCTGGTAAGTTGGTTATTCCCATCTTTTATTTCTCCTCCTGTTTGATAGAATGCTGTTTTGTTTTTAATGTTATATTTAAGGCTATCAGTTTTTAGAATTGTTGAGCCATCAATCATCACTACACTATCGTGAATATCTGCAATTTTTGTTTCACTGTTATAGTGTAGCAGTTTTCCAATAATAGTAACAGAGTCGCCAACAGTAATAATTATATTGCTAAATGCATCAACATTTTTATTGTCTGAATACATATATGCACTATCGCAATTTAGAATTGTTTTTTCATTTTGTAAAACAACATTGCCGATGAGTTTTTGAACATCCTTACCTAATACTTTAACTCCATCAAGATTATCAGCGCTTACGATTTCTATCTTTGATCTATCCTGAGAAAATACCTCCTTTAAAGTTGTAAAGAACAATAAAGTTAAAATGCTCAGAAGGAAATAAGATTTAAAAAAACTTCTCACTATAATATAAATTGTTGAATGTATATTCTAAACAAAGCAAAAATACTACTTTTTGTTATTAAAATTTGTTAATTTTTGTTAAAAAGAAGTTCAATGCTTTTGGAATAAGGTTAAATTTTTATCTTTGCCAAAACTTAAAAAAAGAATTATGTTAGATTTGATAAAAAGCTTTATTGATTTTGTTTTACATATTGACAAACATCTTATTGTAATTGTAACAGAATATCAAACATGGACATATCTTATTTTGTTTTTAATTATATTTTGTGAAACAGGATTAGTTGTTACACCTTTTTTGCCCGGAGATTCGTTATTATTTGCAGCAGGAGCTATAGCAGCTTTGCCAACAAATCCCCTTAATATAGTTTTTTTAGCTATTATATTGTTATGTGCAGCAATAGTTGGAGATAATACAAATTTTTTTATTGGAAAGTTATTAGGACAGAAAGTTTATGATAAAAACTATCGATTGATAAAAAGAAAATATTTGGATAAAACACACGAATTTTATGAAAAGCATGGTGGTAAAACATTAATAATTGCTCGTTTTATGCCAATAATCAGAACTTTTGCTCCTTTTGTTGCAGGTGTTGGATCAATGAAGTATAAGAAGTTCATTACATTTTGTTTAATTGGTAATGTAATATGGGTTAATCTTTTCTGTTTTGCAGGTTATTTGCTCGGCAATAATAAATTTGTTCAGAAAAACTTTTCAATAATAATAATTGCCATAATATTGGTTTCTGTATTGCCTCCAATTGTGTCTTTTATCAGTCACAAGTTAAAGAAAAAATAAATTATTGCAACATATTGTAATGGCAACGTAACACATCTTTGTTTTCCAAATCACGCAGATGTACTCCATTGCCCCTGCACCATTTAAATTCTTTACAATCTTTACACAATCCAACTTTTGTCCATTCTCTGTTTCGCATGAGTTCGAAGCGATTTTGCCAAACATCCATAAAGTCGTCTTTATAAATATTTCCCTGAATTAATCCATGATTGATATTTGGGCAAGCACAAATTGAACCATCTGCCAGAACAGAAGCAATGTTTATACCTGCTCTGCAGAAAAAGAAACCATCTCTTACTTCGGTTTCATAAGTTCCTAAATAGCCTTCGCAGCCATAACTGGCTTCAATTTTTCCTTCTCTTCTGCAGTTTTTAATAAACTCCATTATTTCAACAAATTGTTCATTGCTTATGTTTAGTAAAGGATTTTCTTTTGCTCTACCTATAGGGCAAATTGTGAATACTCTCCACTTTTTTACACCAAGACCAATAAGAAATTCTTTAATCGCCGGTAATTCATGAATGTTTTTCTGATTAACACAGGTAACAATATCATAAACAAGGTCTTTTTCATTGGCAATTATTTTTATTGCATCAACTGCTTTTTCAAAACTTTTACTGTTTCCTCGGAGCCAGTTGTGACTTTCTTCAAACCCATCAAGACTAATTGTCATAGAACGTAATCCTGAGTTCATCAGGTTTTGAAATCTTTCTTTAGTAAGAGCAAAACCGTTAGTAACAAAACCCCAAGGGTAACCTTGTTTGTATAATTCTAATCCGCATTGTTCCAAATCTTTCCTTAGTAATGGTTCTCCACCAGTAATAACAATCATTACTTTGTTTGGATTGTAGTGTTTTCTGACCTGATCTGTAACTTTTAAGAAATCCTGATAGGGCATATCTTTTGTTTGGTTGTCATTTCGGCAGTCACTACCACAATGTAAACAACTAATGTTACATCTTAAAGTGCATTCCCAAAAGAAATAGTTTAATTCGTGGAGTTCGGTTTGAACATTTATAAATTTATTGAATATACGTTGGGCTAACTTTTTTCTGAAAGGTAGTTTATTCTTTTTCAATAGAGGATTGATTTAAGATTTATAAAAAACTATTTCTTGGTTTTGTTTGTTTATGTTTGTTGAATTGATTTTCTTGTAATAGGAACTTGGGATTCCGTATTTGGTTTGGTGTTTATGTCTGAATAATCTGCAACCAGATAGCATGTTCATTCCCAATATAGCAATTAGAAAGAGAAAATATTTTAAATAGATAAGGTTTATTCTAAGTTTTCTTTTATTTGATTTCATTGAAAAATAATATTTAAAATATTCTAATATTTATTTGGTATGCAACCATATTTCATAGCAGGTGTAACTGGTTTGAAATTAATTTTCTTATGTTTGGCTTTTTTAATTGAATCAGCACGAGTAATTGAGTCATTAATTCTATATATTTCATTAATGGAATCTTGTTTAATCTTTTCTTTTGCTATTGAATCATTGATTTTTTTGACCCTTGCAATTGAGTCGGCAGTTTTGTTTAGATTTTCATTTGTTTTATTTGTGTTATTTGAACAACCTATGATAAAAGAAAATGCAAAAACATTGAGAATACTAAGTATAAAAAGATAGCAATTGCTTTTAAATTTAAGCGAAATTGATTTGAGCATAATATTTCTTTTTAAGAGTTATTAAAAATTAGATATAGTTTAAATTTGGTGTATTCTATTTTTTATTAAAATTTGGTGGTGCACCATACATGCATTTGGGTGGAGCTGGATTGTAATTGTTTTTATTAGCCTTATTAATAGAATCTATACGTACAATTGAGTCTTGGTTTTTTTTAATTGTTGCAATTGAATCTTTCTTGTGTTTTTCTTTGTTAATAGAATCATTAACTTCTTTTATTCTTTTAAAAGAATCGGTAGTATTGTTTCTGTTGTTGTTATTTCCGCTACTTGTGCATCCTGATAAAAAAGTAAATCCTAAAATATGAATTATCCCTAAAAGTAGGATATAGTATTTGCTTTTTAATTTGAGGAATGAAGGTTTATACATAATTATTTATCTGTTATTTTTTAGGGAGTGTTTCTTTTTCATTGTAATAATTTGTAGGAGTGCCGTATTTCATTAGCATAACTGTGTCTTTTGGGACAATTACAGTATCTTTACCATTGGTAGAAGAAGTGTTTGTTTTTTTTGAACTAGAACAGGCGGCAACAAAGCCTAAAATGCTTATAAATCCAATTAGTTTTAAATAAAAACGGCTTTTGACTTTCAGGTATTTGACTTTCATCATTTTATTTTCTTTTTAGTAACAAATCAATATTTGTTTGCTTGTTGTTAAAATCGTTTTCAGAAATAACAAAGGTAGTTTCTTTTTCGCTAAATTCTCCATTTGTTGAGCCATCAGTATCTGTGGCTTTTAGTGTCCAATTAAGTGTGGTAGAGTTGACGATAGAGTTGGAGGAGTATAAACCATTGGAGGAAGTGTTTGAATTAATAAAATTAGAATTTTCAGAGTTAGAAATTGCAACTTTAATATTCTGAATTGGTTTTAATGAATCTTGTGATTTAACAATTCCTTTAATATTGATATTGTATTCTGGTGGAGTTTCGTTTTGAGGAGAGCCATAGCATGCTTCGAAAAGAAAACAGGCAGAACATAAACCAAATATTTTTAAAATAGTATAATAAATCTTTCTTTTAGAATACAGGTATTTTTGGCGGAAATTACTACTATTGTTATTCATAATTCTGGGATTTTAATTTATTTATTATCTGTTTTCTTTTGAGATTTTGGTTTAATGGCTTCGGATTTCAGATGAATACTGAAAGGTGCTTTGTTTTCGCCATCTAAATAGTGATCATTAATTTTAATTAAATCTTTGTTTTTAATATTAATAATTGTGTCTTTCTGTTGAAAACTACCATTGGTATCGCCATCAATATCCAAGGCTGTAATAAATAGAGTGTCTCCTATTTCGTAATCGTAGATATTAAATGTAAATTCGCCTGTATTGTTTGAAGTAAGTGATTTTTTATAAGTTGTTCCTTTTTTGTTGATGTTTAGTTTGATGTTTTTTAATGGGGTGTTTTCTTTTTCGGACAGTACATAGCCTTTAATTCTGAATTTGCTTGGTGGTGCTCCGTATTGGGCTGCTACATTTGAAGAAAAGCCGAAAACAAAACCTAAAATAGCAAGAAAAAATTTGAATGTATTGTTTTTCATTTTATTTTTTTTTGGGATTTTCTATGCCAAATATACTAAAATTGTGCCAAAAAAGATAATTTATTGAAAAAAGTTTAAAATAATATCAGGAGATTTTCTTTTATTTAGCATTAATGATTTCTTCTCTAGAAAATTTAGGGTTCTTATTTGTTAGTGTTGTATTTTGACGAAGGAATTTTAATTTGATATTTTTAACCGGAGGTTTGGTTGTCATGTTCTTTGAAGATCTTCACAATCTCGGCGAGTTGGTCTAAGGGAATTGTTTTGATGGTTTCTTTAAGGTCGAAATCAATATCTTTTTCTTTGAGCTTTTGAAGTGGATGGGTGTTGGGAAGATCGTAGTTTTTTGAGGGACTCCAGGAAAATATGTCGTTTGGTGTGCAATGTAATAAGCGACAAATGATTTCGATGTTCTTTATTTTAACAGTTCCGCTTTTATTGTTTAAAAGGTCGGAGGCTGCGCGTGAAGTAATGCCTTCATTTACTAAATATTTAAATGGATAAATGATACCACGGGCTTTTAAAATGGTTCTGAGATTTAGTTTTAACATAATGCAGTTGTTTATATTTATTTATCATTATGCAAATTTATAAAAGCTTATTGGTTATTTTATATTAATTTGTAAAATAATAAAGATGTTTATAGTATTATAGGGAAATATAAATATATAAAAGAAAAGTATAAATATATAAAA